>SCQL01000004.1 GCA_004299235.1 bacterium | reverse complement strand
TGGTCGACGCCGCATCACATCGTCGCCTGGAGCAAAAACGGTCCGACCGACCTGGCCAACCTCGTGCTTTGTGTTTCGCTCACCATCGCCTCGTCCACGAGGGCGGATGGCAGGTGGTCAAGGCCGGGTCGCGAGTTCCGCTTCCTGCCGCCCGAGCGGGTGGTGATGCGCCGGGCGCGTGGACCCGGTGTGCGCTGGGCGGCCTAGGCCGCGCGATCGCGGAGTCGGTGTCTTTTCGACTCGGGGATAGGACAGATTAGAGCGCCCGTAACAGCGCCGCGGTGGCCGCGGCGGCTACCACCACGACGAGGAACGGCGCCCGCAGCAGGACGGCGACAACCGCAACCGCCAGCGCGGCGGCGCGGACGTCGAGCACCAGGTGCCGCCCGGTGGAGAAGGTTTGGGTGGCCACCAGCGCGGCGAGCAGCGCGACCGGGATGAGCGGAACGGTGCGCTGGATGCGCGCGTCCTGGAGCAGACGGCGCGGCAGGGAGAGACCCCCGAGCTTGAGCAGGTAGCAGCCCGCGGTCGCGGCCAGGACGCCGGCCCAGATCACGATGCGATCCCTCGGTTGGTCTTGCGCAACCCCAGCAGGGCGATCAGCACGGCGACCACGAGTAAAGGCACGCCCGCCGGCACGAACGGCAGGACGGCGAGAGCGACGATGCCGGCCCCGATCGCGATCGCCAGAGGCTCGCGGCCCCGAAGTCGCGGTGCGACCAGGGCCAGGAACGCGGCGGGGGGCGCCGCGTCGAACCCCAGCACCCTCGGGTCGGGCAGCGCGTGGGTCGCCAGCGCTCCGATCAGCGTGCCGAGGTTCCAGAAGGTGAACACCGCCACCCCCGTCGCCCAGAACGCGAACCGGCTTTCAGGCGCGGTGTCGCGAGCGATGGCCATCGCCGTCGTCTCGTCGATGACGAAGTGGGAGGCCGCCGTCCGGCGCCAGCCGCGCACGTCGAGGAGCGACTGCAGGCGCAGACCGTAAAGGGCGTTCCGAGAGCCGAGCAGCGCGGCGGCCGCCGCGCCGGCCCACACCCCCCCGCCGGCGCCGATCACCCCGACCAGGGCGAACTGCGAGGCGCCGGTGAACATGAGCGCCGACAGGCAGACCGTCTGCAGCAGTGACAGACCGGCGGTGGTTGAGATCGCGCCGAAGGAGAGTGCGTATGCCCCGGTCGCGACGCCGATCCCGAGGGCGTCGCGAATCATCCCCTTACGGGTGTGCCGGGTCTCTACGGAAGGCATCCGCTGAGAGTACCTGCCGGTAAGAAGCTACTCCGGCGTTACGTACGCGGCGCTCAGCCCGCCGTCGACCAAGAACGTCGCCCCGTTGACGTAGCTCGATTCGTCGCTCGCCAGGAACAGCGCGGCGTTGGCGATCTCGCGTGCTGTGGCCAGCCGCCCCATGGGCAGGTGCACGCGCCGCCGCTCGTATGCTCCCGGCGACTCGGAGAAAAGACGCATCAGCAGAGGCGTTTCCACCGGCCCCGGGCAGAGTGCGTTGACCCGGATGCCCTGCCGCGCGAACTGCACCGCGAGCTCGCGACTCATCGACAGCACCGCGCCCTTGGACGCGGTATACGCGATCTGCGACGTGGCGGCCCCGAGCAGCGCGACGAACGAGGCGACGTTGATCACCGAACCGCCTCCCGCCTTGAGCAGGTGCGGGATGCCGTATTTGCAGCAGAGAAACACGCCCTTTGCGTTCACCGCCTGGACCCGGTCCCACGCGTCGGGTTCGGTGACCAGGATCGAGTCGTCGTCCGCGGGCATGATGCCCGCGTTGTTGTAGAGCACGTCGATGCGCCCGTAGCGCTCCTCGGTGGCGGCGTACATCGCCTGCACGCTCTTGGGATCGCTGACGTCGGCCTGGAAGAAGAACGCGTCCCGGCACTCGGCAGCCGCTTTCTCGCCCGCCTCCCGCCCGACGTCCGCGATGCAGACGCGCGCCCCCGCCGACGAGAACAGCAGCGCCGCCTCACGACCGATACCACCAGCCGCGCCGGTGATCACCGCCACCTTGCCGTCCAGCCTTCCCATTACCCCTCCGTGGTGATGAACACGTTCTTGACCTCTGAGTAGCCGTCCATCGCGTGCATGCCCAGCTCGCGGCCGAATCCCGACTGCTTGAAACCGCCGAACGGCGTCACCACGCGCACCGAGCTGTTCGAGTTGACCGAGAGGACGCCGGTCTCGATCCCGCGCGCCACCCTCATCGCCCGCGCCACGTCGCGCGTCCAGATCGAGCCCGACAGGCCGTAGGGCGTGTCGTTCGCGAGGCGCACCGCGTCCGCCTCGTCTTCGAACGGGATGATGGCCGCCACCGGCCCGAACACCTCTTCACGCGCGACGCGGTCCTGGTTGGTCGCCTCGACCAGCGTGCACGGGAACCAATAGCCCGCACCGCTCGGCGCGTCGCCGCGAAATAGCGGCGTGCCCTCGACGAAGGAGGCCACGGCCGTGCGCTGGCCGGCGGAGATAAGCGGCCCCATGTCCGTGCCCGCCGCCTCGGGATCGCCGACGCGGAACCTGCGGGTGGCCTCGACCAGTAAGCCGACGAAGCGGTCGTAGACGGACCTCTGGACCAGGATGCGCGAGCGCGCGCAGCAGTCCTGGCCGGCGTTGCCGAAAACCGCCGAGGGCGCCGAGGCGGCCGCGCGCTCCAGGTCCGCGTCCTCGAAGATGACATTGGCCGACTTGCCGCCGAGCTCCAGCGTGACGCGCTTGACCGACTTCGCCGCGCCCTCCATCACCCGCCGGCCCACCTCGGTCGAGCCGGTGAAGCCGATCTTGGCCACGTCCGGGTGCGCGATCAGCCGCTCGCCGGCGACCGAGCCCGGTCCGACGACCACGTTGACCACGCCTTCGGGGAGGCCGGCCTCCAGCGCCAGCTCGCCGAAGCGGACGGCGGTGAGCGGGGTCAGCTCCGCGGGCTTGAGGACGACGGTGTTGCCGCATGCCAGCGAGGGCCCGAGCTTCCAGCTGGCGAGCATGAGCGGGAAGTTCCAGGGCACGATCAGGCCGACCACGCCGAGCGGCTCCCGAAAAGTCAGGTCCACGCCGCCGGCGACCGGGATGGTCTCGCCGTAGTGCTTGTCGATCGCCCCGGAGTAGAAGTGGAAGACGTCGGCCACCATCCCAATCTCCCATCGGGAGTCGCCCAGGGGCTTGCCCGTGTTTGACGTCTCGAGCCGCGCCAGCTCGTCGCCATGTTCCTCGACCATGGCGGCGACCCGCCGCAGCAGCCGGGCTCGGTCGGCGGGCTTGACCGCCCGCCAGGCCGGGTAGGCGGCGCGGGCGGCGGCCACCGCGCGGTCGGTTTCCTCGACCCCTGCCCGCTCGAGCTGCGCGATGGGCTGCTCGGTGGCCGGGTTGAGGACCTGGAGAGGCCCGCTCATCCCCGCTCGAAAAGCCTCTCGCGCTCGTAGTTCGTGACCACCCGGTCGAACTGCGCCTGCTCGGTGCGGGCGTAGTTCAGGTAGTGATCCACCACGTCGTCGCCGAACGCGTGCCGCGCCATCTCCCCGTTTTCCAGCACCGCGATCGCGTCGCGCAGGGCGTGCGGGAAGCGCTGCACGTCCGACTCGTAGGCGTTACCGCTGAACGCCGGCGGGAGCTCGAGGCGATTTTCGATCCCGTGCAGCCCCGCCGCGAGCAGCGCGGCGAAGGCGAGGTACGGGTTGACGTCGGCGCCGGGGATGCGCGACTCGGTGCGCAGGTGCTGGCCGTGGCCGACGATGCGGAACCCGCACGTCCGGTTGTCGTGGCCCCACGCGAGAGTCGTCGGCGCCCAGGTGCCGGCGGCGTAGCGCTTGTACGAGTTGATGGTGGGCGCCAGAAAGATCGCGAGCTCCGATGCGCTCGCGATGTGTCCGGCGAGGTACTGACGGAACGTCTCCGACTCGCCGTCAAACGAGTTGCGCCCGTCCTTCCAGAGGCTCGAGTGCACGTGGCACGAGCTGCCGATCCAGCGGTGGTCGGGCTTGGCCATGAACGTCACCGAGCAGCCGTGCTGGTGCGCCATCTCCTTGATCCCGTTCTTGTAGATGACGTGGTTGTCGGCCATCCTCAGCGCGTCGGCGAAACGGAAGTTGATCTCCTGCTGGCCCGGCCACGCCTCCCCCTTCGAGCTCTCGACCCGGATGCCGGCGGCCTTCATGCCCTTGCGCACGGTCCTGATGAAAGGCTCGTCGTAGCTGGTGGCGAGGACGTGGTAGTCCAGGTTGTAGGGGACCGATGGCGTGAGCTCGATGTAGTGCTTGGCGTGGGCCTCGGCGAACGTCTCCTTCAGGAGGTAGAACTCGAGCTCCGAGCCGAACATGGGCTCGAAGCCGAGCTTGCGGGCGCGGTCGATCTGCGCGCGCAGCACCTGCCGCGGCGAGGGCCGCACCGGCGATCCGTCGTGCCAGGCGACGTCGCAGAGGACGAGCGCGGTCGCCTCCAGCCACGGCACGGCGCGCAGGGTCGAGAAGTCGGGCACCAGGTCGAAGTCGCCGTAGCCGCGCTCCCAGCTCGCCATCTGATAGCCCGGAACGGGGTCCATGTCCATGTCGACGGTGAGCAGGTAGTTGCAGCCCTCGGTCGACTCGCCCGCCGACGAGGTCTCGACGAAATACTCGGCGTCGACACGCTTGCCCATGAGGCGGCCCTGCATGTCGGTGAACGCGACGATGACCGTGTCGATCTCGCCGCCGGCGACCGAATGCGCCAGCTGCTCCAGGGTCAGCATCCGCTCACCGGGACTTGCGATGGCGAGCACGGGCGACGAAGCGCTCGAATAGCCTGCGCGCCCAGGGCATGTCGGTCGTCAGCTCCTCGGGATGGCACTGCACGGCGACGATGAGGCCGTCGTCCGATTCCACGGCCTCGACGGTGCCGTCCTCGCCGCGCGCGGTTTGCTGCAGGCCCGGCGCGAGGTTCCTGATCGCCTGGTGGTGGAGGCTGTTGACCCGGATCCGGTGCTCACCCGCCGCCCGCCCCAGCTCCGAGCCGGGGTCGACCTCGATGGTGTGGGCGAGATGGCTGCGCCCATGGTCCCGCACGTCGTGGTCCTCCAGGTGCTGCACCAGCGAACCGCCCATGGCGACGTTGATCACCTGCTGACCGCGGCAGATGCCGAGCACGGGCAGCTCCTGCTCACGCGCCTGGCGAAAGAGCCTCAGCTCGGTCTCGTCCAGCTCATGGTCGATCGGCCCGACCTGCTCGCCCGGCGTCTCTCCATAAAAGGACGGGTCGACATCCCAGCCGCCTGGCAGCAGGAGCCCGTCCAGCTCCGGGAGCGACTGGGTCCCAGGCGGCAGCTCGACCGGCTCCGCGCCGGCGGCCTCGACCGCCCTGCGGTACGGGGAGTAGTAGGGCTCCCCCCGCCGCGGGCTGACGGTGATTCCGATCTTCGGCCGTTCTTCTTTCAGGGTCGTCCCCACTTCACGCGCCGGCCGCGGCGAGTTCGGCCTCGATCTTGGCGAGCTCCTCCACGGACCCCTGGACCTTGGGCCCCTTGAACCAGTTCTTCGCTGACAGCAACCACCAACCTCCGGTGCCGACCAACACTACCGCGACCGCGAGGATGGCGTAGTTGAAGGTGGTCAGGCTGTTACCGGGCGCCACCTGCGGCAGGACGAAGAGGATGGAGATGAACACGATCCAGGCGACGGCGATGATGCCGACCGGGCGGCTCCACCGGCCGAGGTGCCAGGGTCCGCGCTGGAAGCTGTCGCCGGCCATGAGGCGCAGAAGGATGGGTATGCCGTAGGCGATGTAGAGGCCGATGACGGCGATCGAGGTCACCGCGGCGTAGGCGACCGGGTTCCACAGGTACGGCAGGCCCAGGATGAAGGCGCCGACCGCGGCGAACCAGATGGAGTTGGTCGGAGTGCGGGTGCGCGGGTTGATCCTGTGCCAGAACTGGGAGCCAGGCACGGCGCCGTCGCGAGAGAAGGCGTAGATCATGCGGGAGTTGGCCGTCACCGAGGACATCCCGCAGTAGAACTGCGCCCCGACGACGATGAAGAGCAGGAACGTGCCCAGGTTCTTGCCGACGGCGTCGACGAAGATCTGCGCCGGCGGCACGACCGCGCCCGCCTCGGCGGTGTAGTTCTGGATGGCCGAGGTGACGCCGATCAGAAGCAGCCAGCCGGCGAACAGTGAGATGACGATCGACCACACGATCCCGCGCGGACCGGCGACCGCCGCGCTCTTCGTCTCCTCGGTCATATGCGCCGAGGCGTCGTAGCCGGTGAAGGTGTACTGGGCGAGGAGCAGGCCGATCAAGAAGACGTAGATCGAGGCGCCGGAGAAGCTGAAGCCGGTGCTGTTGGTGAAGGAGGTGAATATATAGGCGGCCGATTGGTGGTGGGCCGGGATGAAGAACAAGGCGCCGACGATGATGAGCACGCCGAGCAGGTGCCACCACACCGAGATGTCGTTCAGCATCGCCACCAGGCCGACGCCGAACGTGTTCAGCAGTCCGTGCAGGAACAGGATCACGGCGTAGACGGCGATGATGTGGGGCGGGTCCAGCGTGTAACCGAAGAGCTGGTTGAAGAGCGCGGACATGAAGAACGCGCCGCCGAAGTCGATGCCGGCGGTGACCGCGATCTGACCCAGGAGGTTGAACCAGCCGGTGAACCAGCTCCAGGCGGGGCCGTTCTTGCCGCCCAGCTTGGCGGACCAGTAGTAGAGGCCCCCGGCGGTCGGGTAGCTGGAGCAGACCTCGGCCATGGCCAGCCCGACCAGGGTGACGAAGATCCCGACCAGCGGCCAGCCGATGTTCATGATTACGGGGCCGCCGGTGGCCATCCCGTAGCCGTAGAGGGTGAGACACCCGGAGAGGATCGAGATGATGGTGAACGACACCGCGAAGTTGGAGAACGTGGACATGCGCCGCCGCAGTTCTTGGGCGTACCCGAGCCGGTGAAGCGTTTCTACGTCCGAAACCTGGGCCTGGACACTCATGCAGCAGTCCTCCATCGCGCGTCATCAAGACAGCGCATATCGCCTCGCCGGATTGGGCTTGGCGGCGACGCTATCAGGAGATAGGATTGTTGTCAAGGATGTGCCGAAATTGGCACCATTAGACCCAGATGTAACAAACGTCACGGGTCACGGGCCTCGCGTCGGAGAGGTGGTGAGGCAGCATTTGGGGAGCCTCAGCCTCGCCGAGCGAAAGCTGGCCCGGGTGCTGCTGGCCTCGTATCCGATCGCGGGCCTCGAGAGCGTCGCCCGTTTCGCCGAGCGGGCCGGGGTCAGCCCGCCGACGGTGACCCGCTTCATCACCAAGCTGGGCTTTCGCGGCTATCCGGAGTTCCAGGAGATGCTGCGCCACGAAGTGCAGGCGCGCCTCAGCTCGCCCGTCGCCCGGTACCGCGACGAGACGTCGGGCCGCGGCACGGATTCCGTGCTGAGCGACGCGGTCGAAGTCTCCCGCCACAACCTGAAGGCCACCCTGGAGCTCATCTCTCACCGCGACGTCGAGGAGGCGGTCGAGCTGCTCGCCGACGTGCGCCGGCGCGTCATGGTGCTGGGCGGCCGGGTCAGCGCGCCGCTGGCGCGCTACCTGACGGGCCAGCTCCACCTGCTGCGGCCGGGCATCGGACTGGTCGACGCCGAGCGCAGCGCGCCCGCCCAGCAGATCATCGACATGCGCAAGGGCGACGTCCTGGTGGTTTTCGACTATCGCCGCTACCAGGCGGACACGATCGAGAGCGCACGGGTGGCCTCGGCCCAGGGTTGCAACGTGATCCTGTTCACCGATCCGTGGCTGTCGCCCGCCTCGGCGTTTGCGCGCCAGGTGCTGGTAACGAGCGTCGACACCGTCGGACCGTTCGATTCGCTGGTCGGGGCGATAGCCGTCGTCGAGGCCGTGGTCGCCGCCGTGATCAGCCGGCTGGGCCCCAAAGCCCAGTCGCGCATGCAGAGCCTGGAGCGGCTGCGATCGGGTGGGGTCCTGGGGGAGGACGAGTCCCCGAGCCCAGCGTAGTCGCGGGCTCGCGCACCACCCACCGCGGCCGGCGTCAGGCTTCGACCGCTCTGAGGTAGCGCTCCGGCGCCTTTTCGAACTCGGCCTGACAGCCCGCGGAACAGAACCAGTAGGTGAGCCCGCCGTGGACCGCTTGGTGGTTGGCGGTCAGCGGGTCGACGGTCATGCCGCACACCTGGTCGGTGACGAAGAGGACGGCGGGCGCCGAGGGCGCCGGGGGAATGGGACCGCGCCGCCGGCGAGCGGTCACCACCTCGGTCAGGGCCAGCAGCGCGATCTCCTCCTGGCTCGCGCCACGCACCCTCCCGGCCGGCGTCCTGATGCGCGCGAGCGCCTCCTCGTTGAATCCGCGGCCGCGAAGCGCCTCTCGCACCGCCGCCGCGCGACGGCTGCTGGCGATGAGACCCACCTCGAGGCCGGGATGGGCGAGGGCCGCCTCGAGCGCGTCCTCGTCGTAGTGACCCATGGTGGCGACCACAGCCCAGCTGTCGGGGCCTGGGTTGGCCTCGGCCAGGCCCAGGCTGCCAAGCACCATGCCGGCACCGGGAAAGTCCTCGGGTCTTGCCCCCGGGTGGACCGAGCAAGTCCGGAAACCGGCCAGCGTCCCCATCTGGACGAGGGTGCGTGCCGACGGGCTGTCGCCGAACACGAGCAGGAGGGGCTTCGGCAGTCTAGGCTCGATGAAGATGTCGAGGGCGCCGCCGCTCGGACAGGTGGTGGCCACCATCAGCTCGCCCCGCTTCCGGGTCTGCTTGACCTCGGGCGCGGGCACGATCCTGACCAGCCGCGGCGTGCCCTCGGCCAGCGCCCGCAGGGCCTCGCGGCGCACGATCGGCTCCGAGCAGCTCCCTCCGATCCAACCACGCAGCCGCCCGTCGGCGGTGACGACGGCCTTGTCACCGGGGCGGGCGGAAGTGGGCGGCTCGCCCCGCACGACCGTCGCCAGCACGCACGGCGTGCCGGTCACCGCGTGCTCGTGGAGCAGCTCGATCAGCTCGTCGTCTATTCGCTCACCCCTTTCGAGCGCAGCGCCGCCCAGACCTTGTCCGAGGTCACCGGCATGTCGATGTTCGTGATGCCGTAGGGCGAGAGAGCGTCGATCACCGCGTTGACGTAGGCGGCCGGCGACCCGACCGTCGCCGACTCCCCGACCCCCTTGGCTCCCAACGGGTGGTGCGGTGACGGCGTCACCGTCTCGCCGATCTCGAACTTCGGAGTCTCCCAGGCCGTCGGGAGCAGGTAGTCCATGAAGTTCGACCCGATGCAGTTGCCCTCGCGGTCGAAGGTGATGAGCTCCATGAAGGCGATGCCGTAGCCCTCGGCCAGGCCGCCCTGGATCTGGCCCTCGACGATCATCGGGTTGATGCGCACGCCGCAGTCGTCGACCGCCACCATCCTGCGGACCTTGATCTGTCCCGTGCCCTTGTCGACGTCGACCACCACGGCGTAGGTGCCGAACGGGAAGGTCATGTTCGGCGGGTCGTAGTAGTGCACGCCCTCCAAACCCGCTTCCATGCCCTCGGGCAGGTTCGTGTAGGCGGCAAACGCCGCTTCCTGGATCGTCTTGGACCGCTCCGGGGAACCCTTGACGTAGAACTTCCCACGCTCCCACTCCAGGTCTTCCTCGGCCGCCTCCAGCAGGTGGGCGGCAAGCTTGCGCGCCTTGTCCCGGAGCTTGCGGCTGACCATCGCCGCCGCGGCGCCCGCCACCGGGGTGCTGCGCGAGGCGTAGGTGCCGAGTCCGTACGGCGCCGTGTCGGTGTCGCCCTCCTCGACGATGACGTCTTGGGCCGGGATGCCCAGCTCCTCGGCGACGATCTGCGCAAACGTGGTCTCGTGGCCCTGGCCCTGTGACTTCGTCCCCATCCTGAGGAGGGCCTTGCCGGTCGGGTGGACGCGCAGCTCGGCGCTGTCGAACATGCGCAGGCCGAGGATGTCGAAGTCGGCGCCGTGGCCGGCGCCCACGACCTCGGTGAAGCTGGCGACTCCGATCCCGGTCACCTCGCCTTTGGCGCGGCGCCGCTCGACGTCCTGCTTCAACTCCTCGTAGCCGAGCTTCTCGAGCGCCACGTTCATCGCCCTCGGATAGTCCCCGCTGTCATAGACCCACCCGGTCGCCGACCGGTATGGGAACTGCTGCGGCTGGATGAAGTTCTTCTTCCGGAACTCGACCTGATCCATGCCCAGCTCGATGGCCGCATTGGTCACCAGCCTCTCGATGAGGTAGCTCGCCTCGGTGACGCGGAACGAACAGCGGTAGGCGACGCCCCCCGGCGCCTTGTTGGTGTAGTAGCCATCCGCCGTGACGTGCGCCGTGGGGATGTCATACGAACCCGTGACGATGTGAAACAGGCCGGCTTTGAACTTTGACGGCTGGGCGTCGGCGAAGAAGGCGCCGTTGTCGCTGTCGAGGTGGACTCGCAACGCCAGCATCCGGCCGTGCTCGTCGACGGCCAGGTCGCCGGTCATGTGGAAGTCGCGCGCGAAGCCGGTCGAGATCAGGTTCTCCGAGCGGTCCTCGATCCACTTCACCGGCCGGCCCAGGAGGAGGCTGGCCGCGGTGGCGACCACGTAGCCCGGATACACGGGCACCTTGTTGCCGAAGCCGCCGCCGATGTCCGGCGAGATGATCCGGATCTGCTGCTCGGGCAGACCGGCCACCAAAGCGAAGACCGTGCGGATGGCGTGCGGCGCCTGGCTGGTCATGTAGATCGTCGCCTTGCCGGTGACCCCGTTGACGTCGGCGATGCAGCCGCACGTCTCGAGCGGAGCGGGATGGCATCGCGGGTAAAAGGTGTGCAGCCTGACCACCTTGGCGGCGCCGGCGAACGCGGCTTGGGTGGCGGCCTGGTCGCCCGATTCCCAGTGGTAGATGTGGTTGTCCTTCTGGCCCTCCTTGTCGTCGCGGATCAGGGCCGCGCCGGGCTCCCTGGCCTGCTGCGGGCTGGTGACCGCCGGGAGGACGTCGTAATCGACCACGATCGCGTCGCGTGCGTCCTCGGCCTGGTACTTCGTCTCGGCGATCACCGCCGCGACCTCCTGGCCCTGGAAGCGGACCTTGTCCGTGGCCAGGACGGCCTGCGTATCGCCGCTCAACGTCGGCATCCAGGCCAGCTTGTGCTGCGCGAGCAGCTCTCCGGTCACCACGGCGATCACGCCGGGCCGGGCGCCGGCCGAGCTCGTGTCGATCGACCTGATGCGCGCGTGCGCGTGCGGGCTGCGCAGGATCGCCATATGGCACATGTTCGGCAGCACGAAGTCGTCGACGTAGCGTCCCTGGCCCCGCAGGAAGCGCGCGTCCTCCTTGCGCTTGATGGACTCGCCGATGCCGCCGTGCTGGTGAGTGGCCGTGCTCATTCCTCACCTCCGGTGACCGCCGCGGCGGCCTCGGCGGCCGGCGCCATCCTGGCCGCCGCCTGCAGCTGGGCGGCATGCCTGATCGCTTTGACGATGTTCATGTAGCCGGTGCAGCGGCAGATGTTCCCGCTGATCGCCCAGCGGATCTGCTCATCCGTCGGATCTGCGTTGCGCTCGAGCAGCGCCGCGCCGACGAGCATCATGCCCGGGGTGCAGAACCCGCACTGCAGGCCGTGCTCCTCGTGAAAGCCGACCTGGATGGGCGCCAGGTTCGCGCCCTGCGCCAGCCCCTCGACGGTCTTGATCTGCCGTCCCTCGACCTGGACGGCGAGCAGGGTGCACGACTTGACCGGCTCCCCATCCAGCAACACCGTGCACGCGCCGCAGCTGGTCGTGTCGCAACCGATGTGAGTCCCCGTGAGTCCCAGGTTCGTGCGCAGGAAGTCGGCGAGGAGCACCCGGGGTTCCACATCGCCGGAGCGTTCGGTGCCGTTGACGACCATCGCGACCTTCATGAGCGCACCCCCTCTGCCCGGCCGAGCGCGGTCCTGAGGCCGCGCTGCACGAACACGCGGACCATGTCGCGCTTGTAGGCGACGCTCCCGCGCATGTCGTCCCTGGGCTCGGCCGCGGCGGCGGCCAGGCCGGCCGCCTCGGCGATCACCTCGGCGGTCGGCTCCTGGCCGACCAGCGCCCTTTCGGCGGCGGTCGCTTTGATGCTGGTCGCGCCGACCGCGGTGAGCCCGATGCCCACTTTCGCGACCTTGCGGCCGTCGAGCGCGAGCTGCACGGCCACCGCCACGGTGGCGAAGTCGCCGACCTTGCGTTCCAGCTTCAGGTAGGCGCCGCCGGCATGCCCGGTGGGCAGCGGGATGCGTAGCTCCGTCACCACCTCGTCGGCTTTCAGCTCGGTGCTGAACGGACCCTGGAAGAACCCCTCGGCCTGGATCACGCGCTCGCGGGATTCCGAGCGGGCCACGATCTCGGCTCCCAGCGCCAGGATCACGGCGCCCCAGTCGCCGGCAGGGTCCGCATGGCAGACCGAGCCCACCACCGTCCCGCGGTTGCGGACCAGAGGATCCGCGATCCAATGCGAGGCCTCGACCATCAGCGGGCACAGGCTCGCCAGCTCCGGGCTGCGCTCGACGTCGACGTGGCGGACCAGGGCGCCGATCCGCACGCTCCCGTCATGGCGCGTGACTGACGCCAGCGCGGGCAGGCGGCCGATGTCGACGACCAGCGCCGGCTGCGCGAGGCGGAGCTTGAGCAGGGGGATGAGGCTCTGCCCGCCCGCCATCACCTTGGCGTCGTCGCCTCGCTCCTTGAGGAGGGCGAGCGCCTCGCCCAGGCTGGCTGGAGCGTGGTAGTCGAATGCGGCTGGAAACATCGGTCTTCCCTCCTGGCGCACGACTAACGAGGCGGCGCGATGGGCGTCCCCGAGTACCCTGTCGCGGTATATCACCGGCCCCGGTCGATGTCAAACAGCGGCTCATGGCCGGTCGGCCCGCAGACATCATCTGGTACGGCCGCCGATCAGCAACTAGACTTGGTATCACCTGGCGGCAGCGCTCGCGAGGCGCCCGGCGTGGGGGCCCGCACATGGCGATGTCGCGACAGGTCGCAGCGATGGCGAAGTACCTGCTGGTAGCGCATCAGACCGCCGAGCGACAGGAGCTGCTCGACGCGGCCCTGGAGCTGGCCGCGTCGGACGCGCAGGCGGAGTTCACGCTGCTCGTGCCGGCAACCCCCGTGGCCCATCTCCTGGCGTGGGAGGAGGGCGAGACCAAGGCGGTGGCTCGATCCAAGGCCCGGTCGGCGACGGTGGCGCTCGAGCGCAACGGGATCAAGGTCACGGAGGCCAGGGTCGGAGACGCGGACCCGGTCCTTGCCGTCCACGACGAGTTCGTGGCGGGGCGGCGCTATGACGCGATCGTCATCTCGACCCTGCCGGCGGGCGTGTCTCGATGGATCGGGATGGACGTCGTCAGCCGGCTGCGCCGGCAGCACCCGCGTGTGCGCCTGATCCACGTGGTCGCCAGGGAAGCGTCCCGACCGCGCGGCGGTGAGCCTTAACTCAGCCTGATGTCGATCGAACGGTTGCTCGACTCGAGGGCCATGACGAAGTCGTATCGGTCCGCTCGGAGGATGCTCTCCATGTACTCGATCGGACGGCCGAGCTGGTCCCTCGTCAACCGCCCGACCGCCAGGACGACCGCCGGCTGATCCAAGCGCAGCTTCTTGGTCTCCTGAGCCGAGGCGAGACGGGCGGCCAGGTGCTGGCGCGCGGACGAGAACATGGTTCCGTATTTCTCTTCGGCGAGCGTGGTGATCGGCCGGTCGAGCTGCTGCTGCAGGAGGCGCGGAAACAGCGCTTTGGGCAGCCAGGCGATCTCACAAGCCACCGGCTCGTCACCGGCCTTGAAAACGCGCTCCAGGCGATAGAGCGGCGCGCCGGCTCGAACGCTCAACTCCATGGCGACACGAGCATCGATGACCACCTCGGCGGACCGCACCTCAATGCTCATGCGATAACCACGGCTGACGAATCCTTCACTGAACAGGCCGGCAAGCTTGGTCGCCTCCTGCAGCACGGGCCTCTGCTTAACGACCAGGGGCCGGCGCGGGCCCCGACGTTCCAGCCAGCCTTCCCTCTGCAGTTCATCAAGCGCCCGGCGAACCGTGGCCCGGGCCACCCGGAACTCCGTCACGAGGTTCTCCTCAGTGCTGATCGGAGCCTCCGCCCTGAACTCACCAGACTCGATGCCCAGCTTCAAAAGCTGGACGAGCTGGTACCACAGAGGAATCGGGCTGGCCGAGTCCAGCTGTCGAGCCGCAGGGATCGTACCCGCGTACAGCTGCATTGCCGCCCATCCGTCCTTCTGGGTTCTCGCCAAGGGAGAAGTCATCCTACAACCTGTTAACTTTCGTGAACTCGGTTCCGAGGGCCCGTGCCGCCGGCTCCGCAAACGCCTTGTTCGCTAACTCGAGAGGTGCGCGATTATGTCGCTTGTCTCCTTGTCGAGCTGAGACTGCATCGGCTTCTCAATGCCTTCCAGGAAGGACTTGAAGGCCGGATCGCCCTGACGGATCGCCCACCCTACTTGGATGGGCAGCAGAGGCTTGGCAATGCAGGTCTGGGGATCGGGGATGAACTTGAGCTGCGGATACTGATGCTGGATCTGGCCCACCAGCGGGGCATCGAAGCCCGCAATATCGGCGCGCCCGCTCAGGACCGGCTCCAGCGCGTAGACCTCTCCCGGAGCGGCCACGTACTGCATGATCTTCAGGTTCGGCCAGATGGTGGGCAGGGTGCTCACCTCGGCGCCGCCCGAGACCTCCGCGTCGACGATCCCGCCCTTGTTGAAGTCGGCGACCGAGCTGACCTTGTTGTTGGACTGGAGCGCGAACCAGCAATACCCATCCACCGAATAGGTGATGAAGTCCACGACCTTCTTCCGCTTGTCGGTCTCGTTCAGCGGGGTGATCGAAATATCGATCTGACCGGTCTGCACGGAGGTGACCTTGGTGTCGTCGCCGACGTCGACCAGCTTGAGCGGCACTCCGAGCTGTTTGGAAACCGCCTGAGCCAGCGTCCAGGATGGACCCGACCAGGCGCTGGTGCCCCCGGTTGGGTTCTGGACCAGCCAGGGCGGGCCGGCCATGACGCCGACCTTCAGGTACCCGTTCTGCAGGATCCGGTCGATCGTCGGACTGACGCCCGCGGCCGGAACTCCGGCTGGACGGGTGCTGGAGCCGGCAGCGCTCGAGCCGCCGCCGCACCCCCCCACCATCAGCGCCGCCGCCAGCAGCGCCACAACCATCGGACTACGTCGCATGTGTTCTCGCCTCCATCTGTCTGATTAAACGAATGTGCGCACAATAGGACAAAAGCGGCGGATCGTCAATGGCCGCCGGAGCCGGCCTGCGCCACGAGCAAACGGGCGCGGCGAGTGATCTCGGCAGCATCGCCGCCCGCGATCGCGCCGGCCGGCGCCAGCCAGCCACCGATCCCCAAAACCACCCGGTCGAGCGACAGATAGCCGGCGATCGTGTCCGCGGTGATGCCACCCGTGGGCATGAAAACGACTTCCGGGAAGACCGCTCTCAGGCTTTTGATCAGCCCAGCGCCGCCCGCGGCGTCAGCGGGAAAGACCTTGATCAGATCGGCGCCGGCGCGCCGGACCGCGTCCACCTCGGTGGGCGTGATCCCGCCCAGCGCACACGCCGCCCCGGCCTGGTGCGCCGGGGCCACGAGCTCCGACCGGCCGGCCGGCGAGACGACGAAGCGCGCTCCGGCGGCCAGCGCGGTCAGGCAGTCTTCTGGTTCGAACAGAGTCCCGACGCCGACCAGGCGGACCTCTCGCGCCAGCTGTGACACGACCGCCGGCCAGCCGGGTACGGACGTTGTCACCTCCAGGGCGTCGATGCCGCCGGCCAGCGCCGCCCGAGCCACCAGCAGCGCGGCCTCGGCGCTCTTGGTGCGGATCACCGCGACCAGCCGGGCACGAACGAGCTCGGATGCGGGCTCAATCAACACGGGCCACCCGCATCAGCTGCCGCAGCTCGGTGTCGTTCGGGAGCGCGGAGGCCGTCCCCGGACGCATGATCTTGAGCCCGGCCAAGCGGTTGCCGAACTCCCCGGCTTCGGCCACGTCGAAGTTCGACAACAGCCCGTGAAGGAAGCCCGCGTTGAAGACGTCCCCCGCACCGCTGGTGTCGACGGCGGCCTTCGGCACCGCCGGCACGTGGACCGGGCTCGGGGAGGCGGCGGTGGCCACCCAGCAGCCGGCCGAACCCACCTTGTAGGCCACCACCCGCGCGCCCATCTCGATGAATCGAGCGCACACCTCGCCCGGTTCGGAGGTCCCGAACAGCGTTTCCGCCTCCTCGGGCCCGCTGGGAAACGCCACGTCGATCAGGCCGCGCAAATCCGCAAGCGCCTCACACGCCGCCTGCGGCGAGACCAACCGAGACCTGTAGTTGGTATCGAAGGCGGTGACCACCCCGTGGTCGCGGGCACAACGCATCGCCAGCCGCACCGCGTCTCGGCAACTCCCGGAGATGGCCTGCGTAATGCCGCTCGTATAGAAGAGCGAGGCCCGGGCAATCTCCGGCAGTGGGAGGTCTGAGCTCGTGAAGCGCGACGCGGCGCTGCCATGGCGGTAATACGTGAACTCCCGCTCGCCGTTGCCGCCGACGGAGATGAAATAGACGCCCGTGGGCGCCTCGCTGCCCCCGACCAGAGTGGCGTCGACGCGGCAGCGTGCCCATTGCGCGCGCAGGTAGTCGCCAAACGCGTCCGCGCCGAGCTTGGAGATATATCCGCACGAATGCCCGAGGCGGGCGAGCCCGGCCAGGGTGTTGAACGTATCTCCGCCAAAGGTCCGGATGAAGGTGTCCGGCGCGGCCGGTTGCGCATCGGCCCGGAACTCGACCATGCATTCGCCGAAGGCCAGGACCTCGGCGCCGCCGGGCGCCTTGAACGCCAGGGCACCACTCACCAGACGACACAGCCCAGCAGATCCCAGAGCGAAGGCCTGAGCAGTTTGACCAGGGCCTCCATGAAGTAGTGATCGCCATACATGGTGGAGACGTCGATGCCCGAGCCTCGTGGGACATCGACGCTGACATGCCGCAGAAGACCGGGCGCCTGGGGATCCCGCTGCAAGCAGTCTTTGACGAGTCCCGTCAATATGCCGACCGCCGCCGCCGCGTACCGCGTGTGGCCGGCGGCACGAGACAGCTCGAGGAGGCCGGAGGCGGCGATGGCGGAGGCGGCCGCATCGCGCGGCTCACCGGGACCGGCGCGATCGAAATCCCAGGGCGCGAGCGACGCGCCGGCCATGCGTTCCAGAAACGTGTCCGCGAGCCGGCCCGCCAGCTCGATCCAGTCCGCGCGCCCGGCCAGCACGCCCAACCGGGTGAAGCCGTACAGCGCCCAGGCCTGACCTCGGGTCCAGCACGACGTGGCCGATGCGCCCTGATGCGTGTCCGGCCGGACCCGAGCCGGATCGGCAGGGTCGTGATGGATGACGTGGACCGTCGACCCGTCCTCCCGGACGTGCTGCCGCGCGATGGTTTCCGCCACCGCGCGACCGATGCCGTCCAACCTGGATTCGCCCCTCACCCTCGCGGCCCAGAGCAGAAGCGGGAGGTTCATCACCGTGTCCACGATCGCGAGGCCGGCATATGCCTGGTCGCCCTCTGATGGATCCCAAGCGGGGATGAACCGGCCGAGGGGTCGATATCGCGAGGCGAGGGAGTCGGCGGCGCGAAGCGCGACCGCCTGCAGCTCCCGCTCACCGGTGATGTTGAAACCCCTGACGAAACTGGGCTCGAACAAAAAACCCATGTCGTGGGTGGTCCGGTCATCGGCACGTGGAGCCAGCCGGCGGCACCAGTCGCGACATCGGGATTCCAACCCGCCGTTCTCTTCGACCATGCTGGCGAGCCAGAGCATCCCGACGAAGAAACCCGCGGTCCAGCGGCCGTGCTCGCTGACCAGCCATGCGCCGTCACGTGTGATGTGCGGGAAGGCGGCAAGCCCGGCGGCGTCCCGTCCCGCCCGTTCGACCGCCAGCTGCAGGGCTTGCTCGAGCTGATTCCTATCCGCCCGGCCGAGCTGATGTCCGGTCGCGCCGTCAGTGTCCAAGGGACATCTCCCTCAGGCCGCCGTCGAGATCGCCGGCCGCCCCGTTCCTGTGCTCTGGATCCTTATCCCAGTGCAGCTGGCTGAGGAAGCGTCGAGTTCTCGGCTCTTGGGCGCCGTGGAAGATCACCTCCGGCGTGGAGAGCTCGATGATCCTGCCTTGGTCAAACATGGCCACCCGGTCGGCGAAGCGCTCGGCGAAGGTCATCTCGTGCGTGACCACGACCATGGTCATGCCTTCCTCGGCCAGCGCCCTCATCACGCCAAGCACCTCGCCCACGAGCTCCGGGTCGAGAGCGGAGGTGACCTCGTCGAAAAGCATCGCTCGCGGCTGCATCGCCAGCGCTCGGGCGATGGCCACCCGCTGCTGCTGGCCGCCCGAAAGCTCGGCCGGCTTGGCATCGACCTTGTCCTCGAGCCCGACTTTGGCCAGCAGGTTCATGGCCTGCTCCCTGGCCTCAGCACGCTTCATCTTGAGGACGGTGCGCGGTCCCTCCATGACGTTGTCCAGCACGGACATGTGCGGGAAGAGGTTGAACTGCTGGAAGACCATGCCGATGTGGCGGCGGATCTTGACCAGGTCGGCGCCGGGAGCGGCTATGTCCACGCCCTGAAAAAAGATGGACCCTCCTCCGATCGGCTCCAGTCCGTTCAAGCACCGCAGCAGGGTGGACTTGCCGGAGCCGCTCGGGCCGATGATGCAAAGGACCTCGCCTCGATGCACATCGAGATCCACGCCACGCAGAATCTCGGGGGTTCCGTAACGCTTGACCACCCCACGACAGCTGATCACCACCTCAGCCCCATCGTTGCTCCTAGAGCTCATTGACTCGCATCCTCCTGTAGAGGTAATCGACAATCTTGGCCTGCGGATAGCCGAGGATCAGGTAGAGCAGAGCCGTCGCGCTGAGGATCTCAAGCGACCGGTAGGTGTCGGATCGGAGGATGAGGCTCTGATACATGAGGTCCGGCACGGCGATGAACGACACCAGCGAGGTCGCCTGGAACATCGACACCCACTGACTGCCGAGCGGCGGGATGATCCTGCGCACGGCCTGGGGCAGCACCACCCGCGTCATGACCTGAACGCGGTTCATACCCAGCGCGAGCGCGGCCTGCTTTTGGCCGGCGGCCACCGATTGGATGCCGGCCCTGAAGATCTCTGAGTTGAAAGCGGTGAGGTTGAGGCTGAGCGTCGCCAGGCCGGCGGCAAAAGGGGGCCACGAGACGCCGAACACATATGGCATGCCGTAGAAGATCCAGAAGAGTTGGATCAGAAACGGCGTCGTCCGGAAGGTCTCGACATAGAACACGACGACTAGCCGCAGCGGCGCCCAGGGGCTCAGCCGGGCGAAGGCCAGAAGCAGACCTCCGATCGAACTCAGAAGCATGGTCAGGACGGCCAGCACCAGAGTCATCTCGATGCCGGCGACGAAAAACCCGGCATTCTGCGGGATGACGCTCCAATCCCACTGGTAGCCCATGTCGCCTAACCCGCCGTCAGCGGCACGAGGCGCCGGTACACCGCGTTCACTCCCAGAGTGACGGGATAGGTGAGCACCACATAGACGATCGCGATGGCGGTGAAGATTTCAAAGGGACGGGCATAGAGGCCGTTCAGGGTTGCCGCCTGGTGCATGAGCTCGGCCACCGCGATGCCATAGAGCAGCGATGAGTCCTTGATCAGCGACACCAGCTGGGAGCCCATCGGCGGCAGCATGCGCACCGCGGCCTGAGGCACGATCACCCGATAGAGGGCCTGGAACGGGGTCATGCCGAGGGCCAGAGCCGCCAGGCGCTGGCCCGGCGAGATCGAGCCCAGACCGGCCCGGAAGACCTCGCTCATGAAGGCCGCGTACTGAACGCCGAGGCTGATGACCCCAGCCAGGAATGGCGACATCTCGCCATTGACGAGCACCGGCAGCGCGTAAAAGACCCAGACCATCAGCGCCAGCAGCGGGATCGACCGCATGACATCGACCACGAAGCCGAGCCCTCGATCCACCGTCTTGCCGCCGTAGATCCTGAGCACGGCCACCGCCAGGCCGAGCGCCGTGGCCAGCAACATGCCGAGCGCGCAGACCTCCAGGGTGACGACAAGCCCCTGGAGCAGGAACTGCCAGTGGTCCGTGACCGCGCTGAAATCGAAGCGTGGGATCAGGAACACGATCTACAGAGCCAGGCGAGCCATCAGACAGGGGCCGCTTCCGGCATCGATGACCGGACAAAGCCCGCCTCGGCGTCGAAGAGGCGAGCCGGCATCTCCTTCACCTCGGCCGCCACCTCCGGGCGAAAGCCCATGGCGGCGATGACCGACTCCAGCGAGCATCCGGGTGCGATCTCGGTCAGGGTGAGGCGGCCCGATCGGAGCTCGAAGACGGCGCGCTCGGTGATGTAAACCGGGCTGATCCGGTTCTCAGCCGTCGCCGGGTCGTAAGTGACCTGGTCGAGCGTGGAGACGAACTTCGGCAGCCCTTCACGCTCAATCCCCCAGCCGGCGCCGGCCTGCGTCAGGCGTGCTCCCGCGGTCAGCATCCCCAGGAAGACGACCTGGCCGGCACGCCGAGAGATGTCGATGAAGCCGCCCGGGCCGGTGAGCTTGTCGGCGAAGCGGGAGACATTCACCCGTCCTCGTGGATCCACCTGCGCGAAGGAGAGAAACGTCTGATCGAGACCGCCGCCATCGTAAAAGTCGAACTGAGTCGGGACGTCGATGAGCGCGTCGTAGTTGACCGCGGCGCCCGCGTCGAGTCCGACCGCCGGGTTGCCGCCATAAGTGCCCTGCTCCACGGTGAGATTGAGGATTGCCTCCAGCCCCTCTTCGGCCAGGATCGTGGCGACGCCGTTGGCGACCCCAAATCCCAGATTCACCAGGGTGTCCGGTTTCAGCAGCTGGGCCGCCCGTCGCGCGATCACCTTGCGAGGGCCACCTGGAAGCGGTTCAATGGCCGTCGCCGGCACCCGATAGCGACCGCTGTAGGCGTCGCTGCGCTTGGTCACGTAGGTGACCGGCGCGTCGGGCTCGACTACAAGGTAGTCGATCAACGCGGCCGGCACCTGCACCAGGCGCGACGGCAAGGAGTGGCGTGCGGCGACTTGAGCCACCTGGGCGACGACCACGCCACCGCTGTTCTTGACCGCCTGCGCCAGCTGCAGGTTGTCACCCAGCGCCGGCTCATCAAGCATGCAGAGGTTGCCTTCGACATCCGCGACGGAGGCGCGGATCAGGCCGACCTGGATCGGGAAGCTCGGGTAGAACAGGTACCGGACGCCGTCGATCTCCAGCCGCCTCACGTACTCCGCCATTCCGGGATGGCTGCGCGCCCCCTCCAGCTCCGGGTCCACGAACGTGCCGATGCCGGTCTTGGTGATCAGGCCGGGCCGTCCGGCGGCGATCTCCCTGTACAGCTGGCAGATGACGCCGGCCGGGAGCACGTAGGCGGACATCTCGCCCGCCAGCAGCATCGCCATCAGGTTCTTGTTGTGCGCGTAGTGCGAGCCGTAGAAGGTCTTCACGAAACCCGAATGAGCGAAGTGCTCGATTCCGCGATTGGTCTTCTGGTCGCCCAACCCCATGGTGTGCACCAGAGTCAGGTCTTTGGGCCGGCCCACCTCCAGAAACCGCTCCTCCAGGGCCGCGAGCACAGACTCGGCGACAAGATGGCCGCATCCAGTCCCGCCGACCGCCACGCTCGTGCCGTCCGCGACCAGCGCGGCCGCCTCACCAGCCGTAACAACCCGGGCTTCTCTAGGCACCGGCATTGCTCCGAGAAGGCTTGGCGAGGGCCTGGCCCATGGCCTGCTTGATATCCGATTCGGACCACGCCATGGCCGCCGCGGCGATGCTCGTGTTGACCGCTGACGAGTAGCCCTGGTCCAACCAATTCAGGATCAGCCGCTTCTGGCGGGAGTACGAAGCTCCGGGATAGGATGCCAGCTCGCGAGCGGTGCGCTCGGATTCGCGCCTGAGGTCTTCGCGATCCGCGACGACGCGCGTGACGATGCCCCACGTCGCCGCCTCGCGTGCGGTGAGCACCTCGCAACCCAGGATCAGCCGGCGGGTCAGGCCGAGGCCGCCGAAATACATGAACAGGGCCGTCTCGTTCCCGTTGACGGCGCCGAACTTGAGCTCCGGCATGCCGAAACGCGCATCCTCGGTCGCCACGCAGATGTCGCCGCACATCGCCAGCTGGCAGCCCGCACCGAGGGCATGGCCGGCGACCGATGTGATGACCGGCTTGGGGCAGGTCAGCACGCTCTCGAAGCAGGCGTGCTCGACGGTGAGCATCGCCTCTGCCTCGGCGGCACTGAAGCCGCTCATCTCCTTGATGTCGCTGCCGGCCGAGAACGCCCTGTCGCCGGCGCCGGTCAGCAGGATCGCCTGGACCGCGGGGTCGGAGCCAAGGCGACCGAAGGTCTGGGTCAGCTCCTGCTTCATCGATCGCGAGAGGGCGTTCAGGACCTGAGGGCGGTTAAGGGTGACGGTGGCAACGCCTCCCGACACCTCGCAAATGATCTCTTCGCTCACGGGCGCCTCCTTTGTATGTAAGTACGAATCTAGGAATCTTAGGCCTCGACTGCGCGGGGGTCAAGACTTCTCTGGATCCGGCACCGTGCGGGTGCTTCAGACGCGGCGGCCCGGCCAGGAGCAGAAAAGGAGGTCAGGTGGGGTGTCGCGAACCCGACCAAGCGGGGATCGCGGACGATCAGGCGGCTGGGCCTGATGTCATCCGCGTGTCAACGATCCGATCTCGAAAACGCCCGACCTTCCCGACGGCTCTGCCGATGAGCCTCGGTTAGGAGTCACCTCGACGGACCACCGAGTCCCTGGTCCACGAGCCGTTCACGAGGCGCAGGATCCCCAGCGGGTTGGCGTCGTTCAGCGCTTGCGGCAAGGCCCTGTCCGGAAGGTTCTGGAAAGCGACCGGACGCTGAAAGCGTTTGATCGACGTCGCCCCCACGGAGGTGTGCTGGGGGAAGGTTGAGGCTGGATACGGGCCACCATGGTGCATGGCGGCAACCACGGCGACCCCGGTCGGATAGCCGTTCCAGATCAGGCGCCCCACCTTCTCCTGCAGCACCGACTGGAGCGCGGCCGCCTTGTCATCATCAGCGTCGGTCGCATGGAGCGTGGCGGTCAGGTTGCCCTGCATTCGCGAGGCCACCTCCACCATCTGCTCGACAGAGCGGCAGCGCACGATGACGGCAACCGGTCCGAAGTGCTCGTCGACGAGCTCCGGGGTGGCCAGAAAGACGTCGGCGGTCGTGGTGAGCACGGTTTCCGGACAGACCAGGCCCACGCCGCCGGTGCTGGGACCACCCGTGAGAACTTCGACCCCAGGCAGCCCCAGGGTATGGTCGAGCTGGCGCGTGAGCCGGTCGTAGATGCCCTGGTTCAGGAGCGGTCCCGTGGCCTGCCGGCCCGCCAGCTCCGCCACCCTGCCGGCAAAGGCACGTCCGGGCTCGCCATCGACGACGAAGACCAGCCCCGGTTTCGTGCAGAACTGGCCGGCGCCCATGGTGATCGAGGCGACCAGGCCCTCGGCGATCTCACCTCCGCGGGCCTCCAGCGCCGAGGGCAGCACGAAAAGCGGATTGACGCTGCCCATTTCGGCATAGACCGGAATCGGCTCGGCGCGCGCCGCGGCGAGGTCGAAGAGCGCCCGCCCCGCACCGAACGACCCGGTGAAACCCACGGCCTTGATCTCCGGCGCCTGGACCAGCTGCTGTCCGACCTGAACGCTGTTGCCCTGCAGCATCGAGAAGGTCCCGGGCGCCGCATCCGTAGCCCGTAGAGCTTTCAGGATCGCTTGAGCGCAGAGCTCCGAGGTGGCGGGGTGTGAGGGGTGTGCCTTGACCACCACGGGACAGCCGGCGGCGAGCGCCGACGCGGTGTCCCCGCCCGGGACGCTGAACGCGAGCGGGAAGTTGCTGGACCCGAAAACCGCCACCGGCCCGATGGGAAAGAGCATGCGGCGCAGATCCGGGTGCCGTGGCTGACCCGGCGCATCGGCCGTATCGATGATCGCCTCGACGTATGAGCCTTCTTTGAGGAGCGCGGCGAAGGCCCGGAACTGGCCGCAGGTCCGGGCTCGCTCGCCCTCCAGGCGTTCCAGGCCGAGCCCGGTCTCTTCGCGGGCGGTGTCGAGCAGAAGCTGGCCAAGAGCCTCGACCTCCACGGCCACGGCCTCCAGGATCTCCGCCAGCCGGGCGCTGGAATAGGTCTTGGTGATGGCGAAGGCGGCGGCTGCCGCCGCGGTCGCGCGCGAAACCTCGGCCGGCGAAGCCTCGTGGAACCTGAGCTTCCCCGGCTCGCCGGTGGTGGGGTTATGGGCCACGAAGGTGGTCGCGCCGGCCTGATGTTCCTCGCCGGCGATCAGGTTGGCACCCGTGACGTGAGTGGGATTGACGGTCACGTTGCGTAGCCTAAGAGGTGGCGGTCGATGGCCTGAGCGCGCTCGAGCGGGAGCTCGTCGCCAAGCGAGATGGCAGCCTTGCAGGCCTGGACGGCACGCGGCGGGTGGCCGGCGATCCGGCGCGCCAGCTCGACCGCCCGCGCGATCGCCTCGCCCGGGGCGGCGAGCTCGTCGACCAGGCCGATCCGGTACGCCTCTTCGGCGTCGACCCGTTCGCCGCTGACCACCATCCGCGTCGCCATCCCCCGCCCGACGAGCCGGGCCAACCGTTGCGGGCCGGCGGCGCCGGGCACACCGCCGAGGTTGATTTCCGGCAGGGCGAAGAAGGCATCGGAGGCGGCCACCCGGAGATCGCACGCCATCGCCAGCTCAAGGCCTCCACCCAGCGCATAGCCGTTGACCGCCGCGATCACGGGCGCGCGCACGCGCGCGATCGATAGAAAGATCGCCTGGTAGCGGGTGTTGCGCGGCACCGCGTCGGAGGGCGCCGCCGCCCGCAACCCGCGAATGTCAACCCCCGCCGAGAAGATGCGGGGTCCGCCGGTCAGCACCACCGCGTGGATGTCAAGCGCGCCATCGATCTCGGCGAAGACGCGGCCGAGCTCGTCGCGAATCTGGTTGTGGATGGCGTTGACCGGGGGCCGGTCCACGGTGACGACGGCAAGCCGCTCAGCCTTCTCGACACGGACGAACTCGCAATCAGCATCCATCTCAGATCACCTGTTGCGAACGGAGGTCCTGAATCCGTTCCGGCGTGCAGCCGGCCAGCTCGCGCAGGACCTCCTCGGTGTGTGCGCCGAGCACCGGCGGCGGGAGCTGGATCACGCAGGCGGTGTCCGAGAACTTCTCAGCGAAGCCGACCTGCGGGATCTCGCCCAGCGTCGCGTGCTTGACCTTGAGGAGCATCTGGCGATGCAGGACCTGAGGGTCTTTGAAGACCTCGTCGACAGTGTTCACCGGAGCCGCGGCCGTCCCGGTCGCATCCATCACCGCCAGCCATTCCGCGGTGGTCCGGGTGGCGATGATCCTCTCCAGGATCGTATAGAGCTCACCCCGATGCTCAGCCCGTGAGCCCATCGACGTGAAGCGAGGGTCGGTCGCCATCTCGGGGATGCCCAGCGCCTCACAGAGCTGGCGCCAGGTGCCCTCGCTGCCCGCGGCCAGCATGAGCCAGCCGTCCTTCGTCTGAAGGGCCTTCCAGGGCGTGTTCCACTCGTGCTCGGAGCCCCAGCGTCCGGCGACCACGCCTCCGATCAGATAGGAGCTGGCCGCCATGCTGAGCACGGCCGTCGCGCTCTCCATCAGCGACGTATCGACCCGCTGGCCGCGCCCGCTTCGCTCCCGAGCGTAGAGGGCGGCGGTGATCGCGTCCTTCGCGAAGAGCCCGGTCAGGTTGTCGATGATCGACACGCCGAGCTTGGCCGGCGGTCCGTCGCGCTCGCCAGTCATGCTCATGAGTCCGGAGATCGCCTCGGCGGTGGCGGCGTAGCCGGCCTTGTGAGCGTAGGGCCCGTCAGGTCCCCAACCCGAGATCGAGCAGTAGATCAGACGCGGGTTCTCCGCGAGAAGCCGCTCGCTGTCCAGCCCATAGTCGGCCGCCTTGCCGGGCCGGAAGTTCTCGACGAAGACATCCGAACGCCGGATGAGCTCGCGTGCGATCCGCTGCCCCTCGGGCTTCCGGAGATCGAGCGTGACGCTCTTCTTGTTGCGGTTCACCGCCAAAAAGGCGCTGTTCTCGCCCTGCACGCTTGGGTTGGCCTGGTGCCGGGTGGTGTCACCGACGCCGGGCTGTTCGATCTTGATGACCTCCGCCCCCTGGTCGCCCAGAAGCATCGTGCAGAAGGGACCGGCGAGCGCGCGGGTCACATCCACGACTCGTATCCCGGCCAGGGGTGGCGGTGCGGCAACGTGGTCGTTCATCAGCTGGCAGTCTCCAAATCGGCGTCGATGGGCAAGGCTCGCTCCGCCGGTATGTGGAGGAAGACGCGCTCCCCCTCCGCCAGCAGATCGCGCGGGAATCCGTGGACCTTGAGCTCTCCCCCCGGCCAATCGACGGTGTAGTTGACGGTGTCTCCCAGCAGCACCCGCCGCCGGATTTGCGCCGGCCACTGGTTTTCCTGCGTGGGTTGCGGGCGCCGTTGCAGCTCGGGGTACACGGTGCGCACGGCGAGCAGATGGCGGCCCTCGGCCGTCCGCCTGGGCGGCTTGAGGCGAGGTGCGCAACGGATGGTGGCCTCCCCCACGGTGAAGACGCCGGGGCCCCCCGCCGGGTCTTCCACGAGGCCGCCCGCGAGGATGTTCGCCGCCCCGATGAAGTCCGCCACGAAACGCGTGCGCGGGGTGTCGTAGATCTCCATCGGACCGCCCTCCTGCTCGATGACGCCCTTGCTCATGACCACGATGCGGTCGGAGATCGCCATCGCCTCCTCCTGGTCGTGGGTGACGAAGATGGTCGTGGCTCCGAATTGCCGTTGCAGCTCTTTGAGCTCATCGCGCATGCGCGCGCGCAACCGCGCATCGAGGTTGGAGAGGGGCTCGTCGAGGAGCAGGGCTTTGGGGACGTAGGCGTAGCTCCGCGCCAGCGCGACCCGCTGCTGCTGGCCGCCACTGAGATTGGTGGCCGGTTGGTCGATGTACTCCTCCATGCCGACCATGCGCAGCACCTCCTCGACCCGCTGTCTCGTCTCCTGCCGGCCCCGGCGGCGGACCTTGAGTCCGTAGGCGATGTTCTCGAACACGGTCATGTGCGGCCAGATCGCATAGGACTGGAAGACCATCGAGAGGTCGCGCCTCTCGGTGGGCACGTTGATCCCCAGCTTCGAGGAGAAGATGACCCGCCCGTCGATGACGATCTCGCCGGAGACCGGTGTCTCCAGGCCGGCGACACAGCGAAGCGTGGTCGACTTGCCACAGCCCGAGGGACCGAGCAGGGAAAGCTGCTCGCCCTTGCGGACGCTGAACCTGACCCCTCGCACCGCCAGCGCACCGCCGTACGCGGCCACCAGGTCGCGGACTTCGATGAACGACTGTGACTCCCCGGCAGCCGCCGCAGCTCCGACCTGCCCGTCTGGTGTCGCGAGGCTCGCCTCGACCACCTCAGCGCCCGACCAGGCGAGGCGGCCGCTTCTCGAGGAACGCAAGCAGGCTTTCGGCCCGGTCCTCGGTCCCGGCCACCTTCTCGACGAACAGCAGGTCGATCGCCTGCGCGCGCTCGATCGGCAGCTCCGAGCCGAGGCTGATCGCCTGCTTGCAGGCCTGGACCGACAGCGGCGGCTTGGAGGCGATGCGCTGCGCCAGATCGAGAGCCACCGGCAGGGCCTGGCCGCTGCCGGCGAGCACGTCCACGAGGCCGATCCCGTACGCCTGCCGCCCGTCGATCGGGTCCCCGGTGAGGACCATCAGCTTGGTCTTGCCCTGGCCGATCAGCCGGCTCAGGCGCTGCATCCCGAATCCCGGCACCCCGCCGAGGTTGATCTCGGGGAGGCCGAACGAAGCGTCTTCAGCGGCGACCCGGATATCGCAGTAGACGGGGAGCATGCAACCGCCGCCGAGCGCATATCCATTCACCGCGGCGATGACCGGGGCACGGAGGTTGGAGATGCCCCGGCAAATGCTCTCGAAGCGCTGGTTGCGAGGCACCGCCTGCGCCGGATGGTTGGCGTTCTCCTGGTTGAGCTCCTTGATGTCGACGCCGGCGGAGAAGAAGCGATCGCCACCCGTCAGGACGACCACGTAGACGTCGCCGCGACCGGCCAGCTCCTCGAACGTCGAGGCGAGCTCCTCCCCGAGCGCCTGGCTGATCGCATTGACCGGCGGCCGATCGATGGTCACGACCACGACGTGTCCGACCGTCTCCGTCCTGACGAACTGGTTCTTCGCCCCACTCATGCGCTCATCTCCTCTCGGGTCACCCGGCGCACCACCAATAGAGCCACCAGGACGATCGCGGCCTGAACAACAGCCAGCGCGCTGACCCTGGGAAGGCCGCCGGAATCCCAGAAGTTGAAGATTGCCGGGCCCAGCACTCGAGTCGAGGCGCCCGATAGAAACAGCGAGGCGCTGACTTCGCGCACCGAGATCATAAAGAGCAGCACCCAGGCCGCCAGCAAACCGGAACGGAGCAGCGGGAGGTTGATCGAGGCCATGGTGCGCAGCCAGCCCGCCCCGACCACCCGCGATGCCTCCTCAAGCGAGCGATCGATCTGCACGACCACCCCGCTCAGGGTCCGGAACGCCAGCGGGAGGAAGACGATCACGTAGGCGAGCAAGACGGCGAAGATGGTCCCGTAGATGTTGATCGGGAGGGTCAGCACCATCCAGAGCAGACCGACGGCGAGGATCAGCCTGGGCATGGCCTGCGGAGCCATGGTGACCTGCTCGAGCAACCCGCGGCCGCGGCCGCGGGTGCGATACACGACCCAGGCGATGACGGTCGCCAGCGCCACCCCGAGGGTGCCCGTGCCGACGCCCAGGATCAGGCTGTTGACGATCGCCTCACGGGTGGTCGGAAAATCGATCAGGACGTAGTGGTAGTTCTGCAGCGTCCAGCTCGATGCCGCGAGTGACAGCTCACTCGAATGCTGAAAAGAGGCGAGGATGAGAACGCCGAGCGGCAGGACCAGCGCGATCAGGACGTAGAGGCACTCGAACAGGAACAGAAACGGCGTCCAGCCCCGCATGTCGATCGGCCGCGGCCGGTACGTGCGGCCCGAGATCACGGCGTACGACCGGCCGCGGACGGCACGGCCGTAGAGGAGCACCGCCAGCACCGTGATGGCGATCATCACCACTCCCAAGGCGGCCGCGAGGGGATAGTCGGGCGGATAGCCCTGGAACAGCATGTAGATGGCGGTGGTCGCGACGTAGAAGCGCGAGTTGGCCCCGAGTATGGTGGGGATGGCGAAGGCGCCCATCATCGAGGCGAATAGAAACAATGCGGCGGACAGGATGGCCGGCAGCATCAGCGGCAGGGTGATGCGGAGCGCCGTACGAGCGTTGCCGGCGCCCAGGATCATCGAGCACTCTTCCAGGGAAGGGTCCATGCGCCGCATCGCCGCGCCGATCATGAGCACGGCGACCGGGGCCTCGAAGATGGCCATCACGAAGACGATGCCGGCCACGCTGTAGGTGTTGACCAGAGTGACGTGCTGCCCGGTGAGGCTGGTGAAGATCTGATTGAGGAGGCCGGCACGGGGCGAGCCGAGCTCGCTCCAGGCCAGCGCACCGACCAGGGGGCCGATCGGGTACGGGATGGCGACCAGGACCTCGAAGACCCGGCGCCCAGGCACGGTGGTCCGGTAGAGGATCCAGGCCAGCACTACCGCGATCCCGGTCGCCAGCAGCATCGCCGACACCGAGACCAGCAGGCTGTTGGCGACCCAGTTCAGATGCTGGAGCACCTCCGGAAAGCCCCCGAGGCCGAATTGGACAACGGGGATCTGCTCCGGGTCGCCCGTGTTGAACGCCATCGTCACGAGGAGAAACAGCGGGTACCCGATCAACACGAGCAATAGCGGCAGGAGGAGCAGCGCCGGCAGGCTGCTCCCGCCCCTGATCCGTGCCAGCAGCCTGCCGTACGCCGCACCGCCGCCGGCCGCCGGCGGCTCGGCTAGAGGCCCGAGATGTGATTCCACAATTTCACGAACTGGGCGTGGTTGGCGGTCAGCACGTAATCGGAATAGTCGGCCGGCAAGAGCAGCTTCACCGCGGCCAGCGGCGGCACTCCGGGGACGGTGACCCCGGATCGGACGGAGTAGTTGCCCTCGATGCCGGCCCACGCCTGCTGCCCCTCCTCGGAGAGGAGGTAGTCGATGTAGGCCTTGGCCGCATTCGGTTTCTTGGTCCCACCGATGATGCCCGCGACCTGGAGGTTCGCGGGAGCCCCAGTGGGCGGGATGACCACGTTGATCGGCTGGTGGGCGTGGAGCGCCTGGTAGTGCTGGAAGATGCTGACCTTGGCGCCGATCAGGAGCTCGCCCCTGTAGACGTCCTGCATCATCTGGGTCGAGGAGGCGTAGATGCGCGGCTGCTGCTCGGCCAGCCGGTCCCAGTAATCCGCCGGGAGCTTGTCCTTGAGGAGATACCACCAGGCGTACTGCGTGCCCGCCGAGGAATCCTGAAAGCCGATCTGGCGCTTCCAGCGGGGCGCCAGCAGATCCTCATACGTTTTTGGAGCATCGCCGGGCTGGACGTGGTCGGTGCTGTACATGATGGCCGCGACGTTGATCATGTAAGTGGTCCAGAAACCCTCCGGCCTGCTCTTGTAGGCCGCCTCGTAGGCATGCATCTCCTTCGAGATGTACTGCTGCAACCGGCCCTGCTGGCGCAGGTGCTCCATGACACTCACGTCCGAGGTGTCGTAGACGTCGTACTCGCTGCTCCCTCCAGACCGCAGCTCGGCTTCGAGCTTGGGCAGGGCAGCTCCCGGGAGCAGGCGCTGCTCCGTGGCCTGGATGCCGGTCTTGGCGGTGAAGGCCTGGACGAACTTGACCATGTCGGCTTCGATATCACCGTGCAGGACGACCAGAGTGCCTTCCTTGCGGGCCGCCTCGAGGTCAGGACCGGCAGACGCGACGCCGGCGCCGGGGGGTTGGGGAGCGCTGCCGCAGGCTTCCAGCAGCGCGCCGAGCGCTGGGGCTGAGAGCCCGAGCAGCAGGGCGCCCTTCAACAGCGCGCGCCGCGAGGGGCGGTCGCGCAGGACGTCTGACCACAACCGCTGGAAATCCTGGACGGTACGGATTCGGTCGTTCATCGGGATTCCTCCAATGTCGGCTGAGAGGAATGACGCGCCTCTCGGCGGTCGCTCCTCGACCACAACTCGTACTCACCACGGGTCTGGGAATCGGGCGGATAGACGCCACGAAGCGGCGCACCGGCGGCGATCTTGCCGAGGATGAACCGTTCCATGCGCTCCTGCTCCGCGGCCGGCTGCGCAATTTCGGGCGCCAGGTGACGAGGGACGCAGATCACGCCCTCCTCGTCACCGACCAGGATGTCCCCCGGATAGATGGCGACGCCGGCGCAGCTGATCGGGACCTGCATGTCCACCACGTGGTGGCGGGCCAGGTTGGTGGTGGCCGCGACCCCCGCCACGAATGCGGGGAACTCCATCTTCCGGATTTCCCCCGAGTCTCGCAGCGAGCCGTCGGTGACGAATGCAACCGCCCCCCGCTTCAGCAGGCGCGTCAGCAGGATCTGCCCGGCTGACGCCGCCCGGACGTCGCTGCGCGAATCGACGACCAGCACCTGGCCTGACTCAACCGACTCCACGGCCCTGCGCTGGGGGTGGTCGTAGTCCTCGTACACCGCGAGGACGTCGAGGTCCTCCCGGCTTGGGATCGAGCGCAGCGTAAAAGCCTCACCGACGAATCGGGCGCAGCCTGGGTTCAGCGGGTAGAGGCCCTGGAGAAACGCGTTGCGCAGCCCGCGCTTGAAGAGCTGCGTGCTGATCGTCGCGGTGCTCACCTCGCCGAGGAGGGCGATCGATGCCGGAAGGTTGGTCATCTGGGCCGTCGCATATGAGATCTCGGAGATCGTATACTACCTTCGACACTGAGGCCTCCGGCGACGGTGTCCAGCCCGGGCGTAAACGAGGCCCGGCGCACGCGATGAGCGGCGCGCCAACCGCTCAGAAGAGAGCTTTCCGCCTCGACGGGATGGTATATCATATCTTGGTGAGCCGACCGAGCGACCCACCCTCGCCGGATCCAATGGGAGCCAAGGCGATCGGCCTCTTGGACGACCGCCAGGTGCTCACCGACCGCGTCTACAGCGCCATTCGGCATGCCATCTTCTCGCTCGAGCTGGAGCCCGGGCAGGCCCTGGTGGAGCGCGACCTGGCCGCCCGCTTCGGGGTGAGCAAGAGCCCAGTCCGCGACGCTCTACAGCGGCTGGCGGGCGAGGGCCTGGTGATTCAGTCGGCCTATCGCGGGATGTCGGTCATTCGCATCGAGCCCGAGCTGGCCGATGAGATCTACGAGCTGCGCGAGCTGCTCGAGGAGATGGCGGTGCGCCTGGCCACGCCACGGATCAGCGATGAGGACATCGCCGCGGCCAAAGACGCGCTCGAGCGCTCCTACGAAGCTCAGCAGAGCGGCGACCTGACGCGGGTGGCGCACTTCAACCGCGAATTTCACGGCATCTTCCCGAGCAACTCCGGCAACCGCCCGCTCATCGAGGCGCTCGCGCGACTCCACGACCGCGTGCGCGTCATCTCGATGATGGGCTGGAAGGCCCGCCCCTCGATGGCCGTTGAGCACGACCAGCACCTGGCCGTGCTCGGCGCGGTCGCGGCGCGGGACGCGCGCAAAGCGGGTCGCCTGATGCGGGACCACGTGCGCTCCTTCCGGGCCGGGTTGAAGGCCGGCCTGCGCGTGCACCAAGATGACGGTGACCGAAGAACTCAGCGCTGACGTCCTGGTCGCGGGCGGCGGCGTCGGCGGCTTGATGGCGGCACTGAGGGCGCAGCTGTCGGGAGCGCGCGTCGTCCTGCTCTCCGGCACGCCGGGCGCTTCCAATCGCATCAGCAGCCTGAACACGGCGCTGGGTGAGGTGCCCGAGGACGCGCCCGCTGCACTGTTCAACGACGTGGTCCGCGCCGGCGGCGCGATCAACAACCTCGAGGTGGTCGCCGCCATGTCGGAGCGCATCGGCGCTGAGACCAGGTTCCTGGAGAGCCTGGGCATCCCGTTCTACCACCAGCACGGCGAGCTGGCGAGGCGGCAGGCTGCCGGAACGACCTGGACGCGCGCGGTCTACTCCCTGGGCATGGTCGGCGTGGACATCTCCAAGGAGATCCGCCGCCGGCTCAAAGCAGCCGGCAGCCAGGTGACGGCGATCCCGCACGGCCTGCTGCTCCAGCTGCTGGTCGAAGATGGGCGGGTGGCCGGCGGGCTGGTCCTGGGCGAGGACAAGCGCCCGGTCACGATCCATGCGCCGGCCGTGGTTCTCGCCACCGGCGGGGCCGGCCAGCTCTTCGGTTACACGACCAATCCGCCCGGCAGCCGCGGCATCGGGTACACGCTCGCGCTCGAAGCGGGGGCGTCGCTCATCGACATGGAGTTCATCTCCTTCGAACCATTCGTCACCGCAGGCCCGCCGCATATGCGGGGCCGCGATCTGCCGACGACCGTCCTCCGGGAGGGCGCCCGGCTGCGCAACGGGCGCGGCGATGAATTCCTCGACACCGGATCGGCACCGAGCAAGGACGTCATCTGCCGAGCCATGGTCGGCGAGGTGCGGGCCGGCCGGGGGACTCCTGGCGGCGCCGTGTACTACGACATCCGCGAAATGGAGCCCGGAATCGTGGCTCGCTACGTGCAGATCGAGCAGGTGCTGCGCGGCCTGCAGCTCACGCCCGCGCAGGGACTCATCGAGGTGATGCCGGCGCAGCACTACCTGATGGGAGGCGTTCGAATCGACGGCCGTGGCGCGAGTGACGTGCCCGGCCTGTACGCGGTCGGGGAGGTCGCCGGCGGGGCCCACGGCGCGCATCGACTCGCGGCCGCCGGCGGCACCGAAGTCGTGGCGATGGGCGCGATCGCGGGCGAAGCGGCGGCGGCGCATGCTCTCGCGAACCGAATCCGCTCACCCGGGCGGGCTCTCCAACCGCAACCCGCGCTCCTCCCCACCTCACTCGATCCGAGTGACCGCCAGCGGCTGGTCCGGATCCGTTCGGCGCTCGACGGCGGTTGCGGGATTCTTCGTGATGAGCAATGCCTCACGAACGCGGTGGCCGAACTCGAAGCCGTCCGCCAGGAACTGGTCGCCACCGACCACGCGCCGACTCACGCCGGAAGAGCGAATCTGGTGGCGCTCGCCATCGCCCGCTCCGCCCTGGCCCGGCGGGAGAGCAGGGGTGATCACTTCCGCTCCGACCACCCCGATCGCGATGACGTCAATTGGCTGGGCAACCTTGAAGTCCAGCTCTCCGAAGACGGTCGCGATCTGCGGCTGAACTACCAGAAGGCGGACCTCGCCGGCAGGTCGTAGGCCCGGGCGGCCGGCCCCCCGGCGGAATAGGGGAAGCGGTGGTTATGCCCCGCCCGCGATTCCGCGGCGCTCCCAGGTGGCGAGGATGCTCCCCACCAGATCTCGCTCGGAATCGCTCAGCAGGCTCAGCGGCGGACGAACCCGGGCTGAGCAGAGTCCGACCGCGGCCAGGGCCTCCTTCACGACCGATACGTTGCGGGCGCTGGCGTCAGCCGCTCTCAACTGCTCGAACGGCTGAATGAGGCGCCAGATGTCCATGACCGCGTCGCTTTCATCACGACGCATGTGCTGCAGCATGGCGAGCGACAGCTGAGGATCCACGTTGACCAGCCCCGACGTGAACCCACGGGCACCGGCGAGCCAGAAGAAGGGCGCCCAGGGCTCGGCCAGGCCGCACACCCAGGCCAGGCGCTCACTGCCGACCTGACCCACCACCTCTGTGAAACGCAGCGGGTCCGGCACCGCGTACTTGATTCCCAGCACGTTCGGGCAGTCGCTCGCGAGGCGATCGAGCAGGCTCGCAGTCACCATGCGGCTGCGCAGGTAGGGAATCAGCGCGAGGTCCGGCAGAGCGGCCCCGATGCTCCGGTGGTACTCCAGCCAGCCTTCAGGAGACTGATACGGATGGACGGGCTGCTGGATCATCAGCGCGGTCGCGCCCAGCTCCTGGGCCGCCCGCCCCATTTCGATCGCGGTGGCCACGTCGTAGCCGGCGGCCGCGATCACCAGGGCGCGGCCGCGAGCCTGCTCGATCGCGAGCTCGGTCAGCCGGTGCCACTCCTTCGACGTCAGCGAGTAGAACTCGCTGGTGTTGCCGTTGACGGTGATGGCGGTCACCCCGGCATCCAGCATTCGATCGAGGACCCGGTTGAAAGCGCGTTCGTCAACGACGCCTTCGGCATCGAAGGGGGTGACCGTGATGGCGACCACGGTCTGCAACCCCTCCCGCACCGCCGAGGTGTCGAGCTTGGACGCGTAGTGCGTCGTCATCTCAGTACCTCGGCCCGAACCACTCGTATGCGGCTGACACGGCAGGATCTCACGCCCTTCATTCGCGGATCAGTGACCACTTGCCGTTGGCACGGCCGTATGCCGCCCAATCCTGGCCGCCCCTGAAAACGAAGATCACGTTGCCATTGGTCGTGATGTCTCCCTTGGCGTCGAAACTGATGGGGCCGTAGGTGCCCGGGTAATTGGAGACACCGGCGACCGCATTCCGCAGCGCCTGCTTGTTGTCGGAACCGGACTTACGCAGGGCGGCGATCAAGATATTCGTGGCGTCGTAGGCGTGCGCCGCCCATTCGGTCGGATTCTGGTGGTAGCGGTTCGAGAAGGCGTCGAAGAACTTCTTGGCCGGCGGGAACCACTTGGGGTCCGGGGCTCCACCGTTGATGGTCCCGACCGCACCGGGACCCGCGATCTCGGTGTAGTTGGTGCCCAGCAGCGCCGCCGACATGAAGGCGGTGGACATGTCGAGCTGCTTCATCTGCTTGGCGATGAGGCCGGCTTCGGGATAGTAACCGCCGTAGACGAGCACGTCCGGGGCGTTCGACTTGATCCGGGTGAGAATCGGGGTGTAGTCAGCAGCGCCAGCCGTGATCGAATCGGTGGCGATGATCTTGCCGCCCTTGGCCGCGAACTCCGCCGCGAAGGCGTCCGTGAAGCTCTGTCCATAGGTGGTCTTGTCGTTGAGCACCGCCGCCGAAGTGGCGTGCAAGGCCTCGACCGCGTAATCGGCCTCGATGACAGGCTGGCCGCGGTCGGCGCGATTGATGGTCCTGAAGAAGTAGTGGTATCCGCGCTCGGTGACACTGGGGGAGGTCGCGCTCACTGACATCACCACCACGCGCGCTCGGTTGGCGATCGGCAATACGGCCAGGGTGATGGCGCTGGAGTCGTGCTCCACGACCGCCGCCACGCCCTCGTTGATCATCTTCTGCGTCAGGGTGGCCGCCTTTGCGGGATCGTCCTGGTCGTCCTCGAAGGTGAGCTGTATCTGCCGCCCGTTGATGCCGCCGGCCGCGTTGGCCTGGTCGACAGCCAGTTGCATCGCGTCTTTACATTGAGCGCCCACATATGCGTCGACCCCGGTGGTCTGGGTAAGGCCGCCAATCACTATTGGGCCGGAGGCATTCCCCGACTGTCCGCCCGGCGCACCGCAGGCGCCGGTCACCAGCGCTCCAATGGCGAGCGCGGCGGCCGGCGCCCAGCCCAGCGCAGTCTTGATGTTCATCTCGGACTCGTGCCTCCTTCAGGAAAAGTCGCCAACAGCAATTGCTCGAGGGCTTGGGCCATTTGGAGGAGCTTCGCGTCTTCGCCGAAGCGCCCGACCAACTGAATACCGACCGGTAAGCCGGTTCCGGGAACAGGGACCGAGATTGCCGGCTGCCCAGTCACGTTGAACGGTCGCGCGAACCGGAGAAGGTCATCATCCGGGTGCACACCTTCCTCGTAGACCGGCGCCACACATGGCGTGGTGGGAAGGATCAGCGCATCCAGGCCGAGCATCGCGACTTCGACCTCATGGCAAATCCGCTCGCGCTCCCTCCGCGCTTGGAGGTAGTCCACGGCGCCAAGGCGAAGCCCGATCTCGAGATACTCCTGAACCTCCTGGTCGTGGTAGTCGGCGTCCCCGGACAGCCGATCCCGATACGTGAGGACGGCCTCTGGCCGCACGATGCGCTTGTGAGTCGCGACCATCCGCTCGAGATCGGGCACCGCCACCTCTTCAGCGTTGGTCTCCAAGCCGCGCCAGGCTCGGGCCACATCGTGGTCGAGGCCGGTCAGCCACCGGCTGGGCACGCCCAGTCGGTAGCTCCCGAACGCCGGGCCAACCTCCTCTGACACGAGCTCCGGGCGGCCCGACATCAGCGCGATCGCCGACGCCGCGGTCCGGACGCCTGGAGCCAGCACCCCGACTGTGTCCAGAGTCGGACTGAGGACACTGACGCCCTGGGTGCTGACGAGGCCGAGCGTCGGCTTGAACCCGACCACTCCGCATAGCGACGCGGGCATGCGCACCGAGCCACCCGTGTCGGTACCGATCGCCCACGAGCAGAGACCGGCCGCGACCGCCGCGGCCGAGCCGCCGGAGGACCCACCTGTGATCCGCCGCTCATCGCGTGGATTGAGGACCCGGCCGTAGTGCGGATTGGCGCAGGCGACGTTGACGCTCAAGTTGGTCTTGCCGATCACCAGGCAACCGCCCGATCGGATCGCCCGGATGACGTCCGCATCCTCGGCGGCGGGGCGCAGGCCGCGCGCGCTGGCGCCAGTGGTGGTGAGCATGCCCTGGACGTCGACCACGTCCTTGACCGCCACCAAGGGACCTTCGCCGTCCTCATCCGTGAGGGCGATGAAGGCGTTCAAGCGAGCAAGGCGCTTGATGGCAGCCCTGGCGTCAGCTGCGATCACTTGCAGCTCACCCTATAATTGCGCTCGCATACGCCGTATGATACATCATATTCCATATGATACATCACATGCCGGGCCCCGCGGGATCGCCGGGTCAGGCGGCGGGGGGCCAATGACCGTTCTGCAAGGAGATGGGCCGTGCTAGCTGGCTACATGTTTGGCGTCCTGGGCGGCGGGGGGCTGTCGCTGTTCGGGCAGCAACTCGTCAACGGCGTCACGACGGGGGCGCGCTATACCCTCGTCGCGATCGGCTTCACGATCGTCTTCGGCGTCATGAAGCTGATCAACTTCGCCCACGGCGACTACTTCACCGTCGGCGCCTTTTTCGGCATGACCGCCATCATCTCCACCGGGTCATGGCTGCACCTGCCCCTTTTCTTGCTGGTCGGCCTCGCCCTCGTCGCCGCGGTCGCCGGCTCGGTGGTCAGCGGCGTCCTTTCGGAACGGTTCGCGTTCAGGCCGATCGGCCGCAACGAGAAGGTCCCACTGCTCATGACCTCCCTCGGCGTCTCGCTCTTACTCCAGAACATAGTGATGATCGTCTGGGGCAAGGGATACCCACAGTTCCCAGCCATCCTGCCGTACGCCAAGTTCCTGTTTGCCGGGCTCGTGATCACGCCCGCGCAGATCGTGATCGTGATCACCTCGCTGGTGTTCATGATCGGCTGCCATCTCTACGTCCAGCGAACCAATGTCGGCAAGGCCATGCGAGCGATCGGTCTCGATCCCGGCACAGCCCTGCTCATGGGCATAAATGTCAACCGGGTGATCGTGATCGCCTTCGTCTTGAGCTCAGGTCTGTGTGGCGTGGCCGGCGTGATGTATGGATTGCAGTACGGCGCCCTCAACTATCTGATGGGCTTCGAGGCGGTCCTTAAAGCCTTCACCGCCGCTGTCCTCGGAGGCATGGGCAACATCCTGGGCGCGGTCCTCATGAGCTTCGCGCTGGGGGTGGTGGAGGCGTTGGTCGCCGGCTACGTATCTTCGGAATGGACCGACGCCATAGCCTTCGTCGTCCTCATCCTGATGCTCCTCTTCCGACCGTGGGGTCTGTTCGGCGAGCGAGTGGTCGAGAAGCTCTGATGGTGGGGATGCTGCAAGCGCTGGGTGAGAGGACGTCGAGGTTGCCGTTGGTGGGGGCCGGCCACAGCCGCCGGCGGACCGGCCTGCTGATTGCCGTCGCCGCGGCTTTTCCGCTGCTCGTACCCAACAACTATGTGCTGGCGATCTGCGTCGAAGCGAGCCTCTACATCATGTTGGCCTCGGGCATGGAGATCGTGGTCGGCTACACGGGGTTGATCGACCTCGGGTACATAGCCTTCTACGCGATCGGTGCCTACAGTTCGGCGCTGCTGGCCACTCACTACGGAATCAGCTTCTGGCTGCTGCTGCCGGTCGGAGCGATTCTGGCCGGCTTGGCGGGAGCGCTGCTGGGCTTTCCGGTGCTGCGGATGCGCGCGGACTACCTGGCCGTGGTCACGCTGGGCTTCGGCGAGATCATCCGCCTCAGCGTGCGCAACCTCGACTGGCTGACCGGAGGACCGAACGGCGTGGTCGGCGTACCCGCCGCCAACTTCTTCGGCATCGATCTGGTCGAACCGATGCAGCAGTACTACCTGGTGCTTCCCGCGACCGTGTTGATTCTGATCGCGGTGGCCCGCCTCGGCAACTCCAGATTGGGCCGCGCATGGATGTGCATCCGTGACAACGAGATCGCGGCCGAAGCCGTCGGTATCAACCTGGTAACCACCAAGCTCTTGGCCTTCGGCCTGGGCGCGACCTGCGCCGGCTTGGCCGGAGTCATGTTTGCCGCCATCCTGTCGGTCGTCACACCGGACAGCTTCTCGGTCTGGGAGTCGGTGACCGTCCTGATCATCGTCCTCATCGGCGGATCGGGTCGATTGCCTGGCGTCTTCGTCGGCGTCGCCGCGATGATCGTGCTGCCCGAAGCGCTGCGGGGGCTGCAGGATTACCGGTTCATCGTCTTCGGCATCGTACTGATCGGGATGATGATCTACCGGCCTCAAGGGCTGTGGCCGAACAAGGTGCGTCGGTACGCGCGGGGCGGAGGCGCCGCCGACCACCTCGGCGGCCGGGGCGCGACCCGGGTCACCCGACCCGGAGCGGCGACGGGCCCACTCCTACAGGTCCGCAACCTCACCAAGCATTTCGGGGGGTTGGCCGCTGTCGACGACTTGGACTTCGTGATCGAGGCCGGTCGGGTGACTGCCCTGATCGGGCCCAACGGCGCGGGCAAATCGACCGTGTTCAACCTCATCACCGGGTTCACCCGACCGGACCGGGGCGAAATCCTGTTCAAGGGCCGGCCGATCCATCACTGGCGGCCCAGCCGGATCGTGGATGCGGGGATAGCCCGCACCTTCCAATCGATCCGCCTGTTCGGCACCATGTCCGTGATCGAGAACGTGATGGCGGGATGTCACTCGCGCAGCCGCGCCAGTGTGCTCGGAATCGTGTTTCGCACCCCCAGGCAGCAGGCGGAAGAACGAGCGATCATCGCCAATTCATTTCGTCAGCTCGAATTCGTCGGCCTCGGAAACCTGGCCTACACGGAGGCCAAGAACCTCTCCTACGGCGACCAGCGGCGGCTGGAGATCGCGCGCGCGCTGGCGACCCAGCCGGAGCTGTTGATCCTGGACGAGCCGGCGGCCGGCATGAACGACCGCGAGCGCCTTGACCTGACGCAACTTATCAGGCAGATCGTTGACCTCGGAATAACGGTCTTGCTCGTCGAGCACACGATGCCGCTGATCATGGGCCTGGCCGATCAGATCGTCGTTTTGAATTACGGCCGCAGGATCGCCCAGGGTGCTCCAGAGACGATCCGGAACGATTCGGAGGTGATAGAGGCATACCTTGGCGTTGAAGACGATTCACTGTCTGCCTGATCGGGCCAGCGAATTGGGCACCGATTCAATTCTCGAACTGCGGGACCTGGACGTCTACTACGGCGACGTCCGCGCCCTTCGCGGACTATCGTTGCAACTCGGACGGTCTGAGCTGGTCGCACTCATCGGAGCCAACGGCGCGGGCAAGACGACGACGCTCAACACCATCTCGGGTCTGCTGCGGCCCCGCCGCGGCGCGGTCGTCTTCCAGGGACGCGACCTGCTCGGTGTGTCCGCTGATCAGCGCGTGCGAATGGGCATCTCGCACGTACCGGAGGGTCGCAGGATCTTCGGGACCCTGACGGTTCAGGAGAACTTGGACCTCGGCGCCTACGGCGCCTCCAACAGGCTGGCCGCGAAGCAAAACCTGGCCCGGATCTTCGACCTTTTTGCGGTGCTCGCCAACCGGCGCAAGCAACTGGCGGGAACCTTGAGCGGCGGCGAGCAGCAAATGTTGGCGATCGGCAGGGCGCTGATGGGTACCCCAAAGGTCCTGATGCTCGATGAGCCCTCGCTGGGCCTGGCACCGATGATGGTGCGCGCCATCGCCGAGGTGATATTGGGCATCAACAAGGCGGGGACTTCGGTCCTGCTCGTCGAGCAGAATGCCCGCCTGGCCTTGCGCCTTGCCACCCGCGCCTATGTCATCGAATCGGGCACCGTGAGTCTCGAGGGAGAGGCCAAAAGCCTCCTCACCGACGACCACGTGCGGGGGGCGTACCTGGGGGTCTAGAGGCGGGGATCTCCATCTGATCGGTGCGCCGCCCTGTCAAAGTCGGCTCCCGCGTCCATTCGCGTCAGCTGCTCGTACAGTTCGGGTCTCCGGAGCTCATAGAAACGCAGCACGTCCCTCGCGTCTTGAGCCCGCGCAGGATCAATGTCGGCAACCACCAACGCTTCCTCATCCCCCGCCTGAGACATGACCCGGCCCTCGAAATCGACGATCAGCGAGCGTCCGGGAAACCGCCGGCCGTCGGTGAAACCCGTGACCGGCCCGATCTTGTTGATCCCCGCCACAAAAAACGTGTTCTGAAACGCCATCGCCTGCAACTCCGCGTTCCACAGCGTTTCAATGATGAACTTCCGATATGAGGCTGTCGGCACAAACACCAGGTCGACACCCTGCAGTCCGAGGCTGCGCGCTCCTTCAAAAAAATGCCGGTCGTAGCAAATCTGGACCCCGATCCTGATTCCGAGCTGGACGTTGTCCCAGGTGGAGAATCCGGTCTGTCCCGGTTCGCAGTAATACGCTTCATCTGCCGTCTTCAGGTCCCCAGGGCTGTGGACGCGCGACCTGGCAATGTGAGACTTCTGGTATTTGCCCACGACGCCCTTGCCCGGTTCGATGAAGGCGGCCGTATTGAACCGCATGTCGCCTTGGCGTTCATAGAGCGGCAGGACCATGTGCACGCCATGGCGGGTCGCCAGTTCACTGGCGTGATCTGTCGAGGGGCCCGGAATCGGCTCCGCAAGTTCTCTGTATTTCGGATCCTGTATGAAACACGGGTAGGACGTGTTGGCAATTTCATGGAAGCCCAGTAGTTGCACGCCCTGGTCGGCTGCTCGCGCGACCATTCTGTCGATGGAAAGTAGGTTTTCATGCGTCGTGTCGGTACTGACGAACTGAGCCACACCGATTGTCACTGTCATGTCACAAGACCTCCTTTCAGCTGTCCACTGGCCCGCTGCTCTCGATCAACTTGTCCCCCGCCCGTCAACGCCCGGCCAGGCGAGGCGCCCTCTTTTCGAGGAACGCACGCAGGCTCTCGGCACGGTCCTCGGTACCGGCCACCCGCTCGACGAAGAGAAGATCGATCGCCTGCGCGCGTTCGAGGGGCAGATCCGCGCCAAGGCTGATCGTCTGGTTGCAGGCCTGGACCGACAGGGGTGGTTTGGAAGCTATCCGCTGGGCCAGCTCGAGGGCCGCCGGCAGAGCCTGGCCAGGACCGGCGAGGACGTCGACGAGTCCGATCCGGTAGGCCTCCCGCCCGTCGATGGAGTCACCCGTGAGCACCATCAGCTTGGTCCTCCCCTGGCCGATCAACCGGCTCAGCCGCTGCATCCCAGACCCTGGAACACCGCCGAGATTGATCTCCGGGAGGCCAAACGAAGCGTCTTCAGCCGCGACCCGAATGTCGCAGTAGACAGAGATCATGCAACCGCCACCAAGTGCATATCCGTTCATGGCAGCGATGACCGGGGCTTTCAGGCTGGCGATGCTGCGGCAAATGTTCTCGAAGCGCTGGTTGCGAGGTACCGCCTGTGCCGGGTCGGTGGCGTTCTCCAGGTTGAGCTCCTTGATATCGACCCCGGCCGAGAAGAGGCGATCCCCACCCGTGAGGATGACGACGTAGACGTCGCCTCGGCCCGCCAGCTCTTCGAAAGTTTGGGCGAGCTCCTCCCCCACTGCCTGGCTGAACGCATTCACCGGTGGCCGATCGACCGTCACGACGGCGACATGGCCGATCGTCTCCGTTCTGACGAACTGCTTCTCGGCTCCACTCACAGGCTCATCTCCTCTGGGCCACCAGGGTGATCGCGGGCTGAACCACGGCACGCTGCCCCTAGGAGCCGTTGCATATCAGATCTCGTAGATCATATGCCATCGAGATTGGGTCCTGCATTGAGGCCCCATCACGCACAGGCCCCGCGAAGGCGCGGCGCCGGCCAATCCCCTTGGACCAATGATTTAACAGCTTGGCTCTTGTAGCCAGGCAACGCCGCGCACTTGGTCTCCGCTTCTGGCCGCTTTGAGTTGACAGTGCTTGTCAACTCAACCGACACTCGCGCCATTACTGAATAGGAGGTGAACCCAAATGCGCAGATTCGTCATGTCGGCATTGCTGGCGGTCGTGGGCGTGGTGCTCGCGATCGCGCCCGCCGCAGCGAGCTCCATCGGCCCGACTCCGTAAAGTTAATCGCTAAATCGATCGCTGATCGGTCGGGCATGGCGGTATGCTCACCGCCATGCTCGACACCAGGTATCGTGGTCGCCGCCGCGGGATAGCCATCCGAGAGGGCTCGGTCCGCCAAGCGCGACTCGAGGCCAGGCTGAGCCTGGCCGACGTCGCCGCCGACCAGGTCAGCCGAACCGCGATCCACCTTGTTGAGTACGACCGGGTCAAGCCCTCCCTGGAAACCCTTCAGCTGATCGCCCGCCAGACTCGCAAGCCGATCGAGTACTTCCTGCTCGATCCAGGTGCACATCCAAGCCTGACCGAGCCGCAACAGGAGCTGCACGAACTCGAGCGGCTCACGTCGGTTCGTGACTTCGAGGCGGTCGTCAAGCTCGGGGTGACGGTCCTTGAGAAGCAGTGGAGCGAAGAAGCGCGAGCGCTCGTCCGTTTCTATCTCGGCCAAGCCCATTGCAGACTGGTGCAACCACAAGAGGCACTCGCCCACCTACCTCTGGCGCGTGCGCAATTCGAGCGGCAACAAGACGAGTGGCTGTCGGTCGAGGCGCTTGATTGGGAGGCGAGCGCCTGGGGGCTGCTGGAAGATCCAAAGGCCATCGCGCTTGCGAACCAAGCGCTGGAGCGCTGCCGCAAACTCGAACCGCAGGCGCCCCAATTGGAGGCTCGGATCCTGGGTCACATCGCCGGCATGTTCGTCGTGGGCGAATCCTGGGCCTTGGCGATCAGTCATTACGAAGCTGCCGTCGATGCGGCCGGTGCCGTGAAGGACCTGCTTCAGCTGGCGAAGATGCACCACGGTTTGGGTGCGGCATATCAGCGTCTGCGGCAGCCGGTCAGGGCCCGCCAGCACTTCGACAAGGCGCTGGCGCTTTACGCCATCGAGTCCGATTTGAGCGCTGTATATCGGGTCGAGAACGATCTCGGTCAGTTGCTTCTGCAGGCAGGGCAGATCGATTTGGCTGAACGACACCTCCTCACCGCCCTGGCCGGGGCCGAAGCACTCCGGATCGACCGGCGCGGCCGCGGCTTCATCCTGGCCAATCTCGCCGACGTCAGTCTGCGAAACGGTCGCCTGGAGGAGGCCCGAAGCTACCTGGATCAGGCCGAAGAGGTCGGGAAGGCGTTGGGTGAACGGATCGTCCTGGCTGACGTGCAGATGCTCCTCGGTCAGCTGAAAGAGCGGCAAGCCAACCCGCGCTCGGCGGACGATCACTTTCTGCAGGCGATCCGCATTCTCGGCGAGGGTGAGATGCGTGACCGCTTACGCGAGTGTCATATGAGATACGCGCAACTGCTCGACGACCGCGGAGATGTGAGCGCGGCGGCGCGCCAGTGGAAGTTGGCTGCCCATATCGGCAGATCGGCCGCCTTTGAGATCGCCTTGAATCGCTGGGATGAGGAGGCGCGCGTCTCCTAGCAGCAGATCGTGGCGCTGGACATGGCGTGGACCAGATCCCAGAATTGCCAGCGTGCGGCTGATTGTGGACCTGACGAGCGACGTGATCCGGCTCGAATTCATCGACCATGAGCTGAAGCGCAGGCGACGCGAGTCGGCGACCGGCGGAATCACCATTGAACGCGATCGAAAGGGTCAGGTCGTAGCCATCGAGCTCGCGCCCGCGTCCTCGTACACGCCAACCCCACAGCTCGTCCATGTCCTCGTCGCCGGGAACACGGCGACCGGTGAGGGCCCCAGCATCGAGGACCTGCAGCGTCTGATCGATCGGATGCGCACGGCGATGGACGGACGCGGGCAACCACCACGTGGCCGCCATGCCCTTGGTCGACGGACGCGCGGCAGGCGGGCCGGGGTCGTTCTGAAAACGGGCGCGCTGAAAGAGGCTCGGATGGCGGCTGGGCTCTCGTTGCAGGCACTGGGGGAGGGGATTGTTTCCAGAGCCGCTGTTCACATGTACGAGAGCGCCGATGTGCGTCCATCGCAAGAAGTCCTCTCCCAGCTCGCGGAGCGGCTGGGCCGACCGATCGATTTCTTCGTCGCGTAAGAGCGGGCGGGCGGCCATGTGGTGATACCAGCTCCGCAGCGACGACCCTCTCGCGCGCGTCTTCTTTACATGCGGGCAGGTGTTAGCCGCAACCACGTTGATCTGCAGGTGGCCGCTTAGAACATCTGGGTCGCCGCGACGAACGAGGAACAACGGATAAGGAATATCCGTCTACCCCAGTACGGTGAGCGGCCTTTACGTCAGGCCATCGGGTCCACCAGAGTCCACCGCAGTCCATTCGATAAGCTGTCAACTGGCATTGATTTGTCCTACCGGCTGTACTACCATTGGAATGTGGCTCAACGCCTGAAGAGGTCCATCTCGCTTCCGCCGGACCTGGCGAATGACATCGAGCGGGCAGCCGCCGCTGAGGGAACGACGGTGAGCGGATGGATTGCACGAACGGCAGCTCACCGCCTTCGTTTGGAAGCAGGCCGGCAGGCGATCGCCGGGTGGGAATCGGACCACGGCCCACTGACAGCAGACGAGCTCGCGGATGGTCTCGCCCGCGCCCGGGCGCTACTCGGCAAACGAAGTCGGCGCCGCCTGGCGAGTCTGCCTAGATAGATGCCCGGCGTCACCTACGACACCGGCGCCTTGGTTGCCGCCGAGCGCAACGACCGCCGAATGTGGGCGCTGCATGCCGGCTTCCTCGCCGGGGAAGTAGTGCCGACCGTCCCGGCACCGGTGCTTGCCGAAGCCTGGCGCGGTGGCCCTCGTCAGGCGAGCCTGGCCCGCTTCCTCGCACTTTGCGTAGTCGAGGCTATGAGCGAGGGTCAGGCAAAGGACGTGGGCGTTCTCGTTGGGCGCTCCAGCCACAGGAACATCGTTGACGTCGCCGTCGTCGAGGGTGCCATACGGCGTGGCGACGGGATTGTGACCTCAGATCCTCGCGACGTCCAGCACATCGTCGACGCCGCACGGGCCCGGGTCACCATCGCGACGATCTAGTTCAAGGCTGGGGCCGGTCGGATTTGCGCCCAGGTTCGAACTGGTTCCTGGACAGTTCGTTAACCGCGAAGTACAGGCGTTGCGCAGCATGCTCCAGAGAATACGGACGGATTAAAAGCACCCCACAATCGGACAGGCAGCGAGGCGGCCTTTTCTGCACACCGATACTTGACACGAGCAAGGTCGACAATCGAAGTCGCGCCGCGGCATCCGTTACTGGCTGTCTCGGTGCTCCTCGGGTTCTTCGTACCAGCGGACCCGGTCGCCAACGCGGCTGCGCAGGCGCCAACCGGTGGTCTTTGGAGCATCGTCGATGCCCCTCCAAAGCTCTCCCAGCCGGTCCGTGATGACCGCCGCCGCCTGCGCAGGCACCTTGTATTCCGGCAGGTTGGCGACGCAACGCTCCACCGTCTGCCTGGTGGTGCGCCACAGGCCCCAGTCCTTGGCGCACAGCACTGCGATGAAATCGACCTCAATCCCGTGGGAGCCTTCCCTCGAAAGTGGGTGGTGGTAGATCAGGTTGTAGATATCGCGCTGGTCGCGCTCGGTCAACTCCACCACCTGAAGCTTGGTCAGCAGCAGCTCGGCAAGTGGCACGGTCAGTGGGTCGCGGTTGAGCCGGTCCGCGATTGGGATCACGTGGCACATGCTGAACTGGCCCACGAAAACGTCGAGCTTGCGGTGGTTGGCGTGGTCGTAGAACAGCATCCGGCTAACCCCGTGCAGGGTGTTGAACATTTCGTCGCTGATGTAGCCGGCCGAGGTGATCAACTGTTCCGCGACGCGACGCTTGTCCTTGGTCGTGGCCAGGTCAATATCCTGATAAGACCGGGGCAGCAGCGGACCCTCGTCCGGAGACTGCAAACGGACCGCAACGCCGCCCAGCGCCCGGAGCATCACGTGCGCCGCCTCGCCGGCGGCAATGAGGCGCCTCGCCTCGGCCACCACATCTGGGTGTGGCTCGGCCGGACGCCCGTTTGCCCCCATCTTGTCCTCAGGCTAACCCGCGGTAAACAGGAAGTCGAGGGAGCTGCCGTCCTCGGCGATGTCCACCACCACGCCGCGCAGCAGGTCGGCGGCGTAGTCCGAGCCGGGGTTTAGGCACAGCGTCGTTCCGATCTTCTGCGCCCCCTTTGACTCGTGGATGTGGCCGTGTAGCGCGACAGACGGTTGATACTGCCTGATCGCGTTGCGCACGGCGGTGCTGCCCACCGGGATGATGCTCGGCCGCCCGCCGCGGATGACCGGCAGCAGGTTGGCGTCGAGCTCGGCCGCGAAGTCCAGTCCAGACGAATACGGAGGGTTGTGGAAGTTGAAGATCACCTCGCGGCCCTTGGGCACCGCGTCGAGCATCTTGGCCAGGCGCTTCGCGAGCTCAGGTTCGGGAAACTCGCGGTCGGTGTTCCACGGTGTCGGCGTGACGTCGCCGCAGCTGGCGAGCAGGGCGGGGCCCAGGTCGAAGAGCTCTCCCTCCGGGCAGTCGATCCGCGGCGCCGAATGCAGAACGGGATCGATCTCCAGCGGGTCGTCGTTGCCTGGCGTGATGATGCAGCGGATCCACGGATCGAGCCTTTCTTCCACCAGCTCTGCCCAGTGCTTGATTTGGGCGACGATCTCCCGCCTGAACTCCGTCGCCTGAGCAGCGGGGTCACGCTCCAGCCTGTCCACCTCCGAGTCATCTCGCAGCACGGAGTAGAAGCCGAGCTTGTTGATTTCACCGCGCAGCCGCTCCTCGTCGGCGCGCGGCACGGTGACAGTCTCGCCACGCACCGTCGCGGACAGCGTGGCCCCGTGGTCCCGGATGGGCACGAGGCCCTTGCCCGCGATGTCTCCACCCATAATGAGGACGGTCGCGTCGTAGGCCTTCGCAGCCGCGAGGAACTTGCGGAAGCAGCGCTCCGAACCGTGGATGTCGGTCGCGAAATAAAGACGGAGGGCGCGTTTGCGCCCTCCTTTACCAGCCAATGAAAATCAGCTCGCCGCCCGCCTTCACTCCGGAGGCAGCTCGCGCATGGCGAGACCGATATCAATCGAAGAAGTCTGCATTCGCCTTCGCCGCACGATGGTGTAGATGATCGGACCGGAGAAGAAGATCACGACCAGCGAACCGACCGAGGCGATGCTGAAAGCGCCGAACACGTTGGGCTGGGCAATGATGACGCCGACCGTGAACAGCGCCAGTAGAGTCGAGACACCGCCCCAAATGGTGGCGGTCGGGATTCCGCCCACCCGGTCGACGTCACCGGTGGCCGGGTTCTTAATGAGTTCCGGCCGGCGGTACGGCAGCGCGGCCGCAGAGATCGAGCCAGCGAGCAGCACCAGACCGAAGAAGAGCGCCAGGTTGGCTGAGATGTTCGCGATGTTGAGCACGGAGCTCAGGATGGTGAATCCGATGCCGAGGACGATGGCGAGGATCACGGCGTTGGTCGGCGCCGAGTTGCGCTCGCTGACCTTGGCCAGGCCGATGGGCAGCATGCGGTCGAAGGCGAGGGCAAAGATGACGCGCGTCACACAGGCCACGAACGCCAGGTCGACGGCGAGTTCCGCCGCCGGAACCGCGAGACCTATAAGGATCTTGCTGACCGGGTCGCTCGCAAGCACGAGGCCGTACCCGAGGCCTCCGGCGTTGGCCTGGAGGCTCGTGATGGCTCCATAATCGGACAGGCCTCCCGCCTGAGCCTGAGCTTGCATGAAATCGAGGCCGATGGTGTTCCGCATCAGTAGCCAGACCCCCACCCAGACCACGATCAGGAGCGCGAGGCTGATGACCGAGGCCCAGATGTAGGTGCTGCCCGGCTTCTTAAGCTCACCACCGACGTAGTAGGAGTACAGAACGCCGTTGTAGTTCAGGACCATGAAGGGGATGACCAGGAGCGAGGCGCCCAGGTCGACGCCGAGGGGCATCCCGTTCTTCCTGGCGAGGTTGATGACGTCGTTGTAAGCGGTGGCCTTACCGCTGTACGAGCCGAGGGCGTTGATGAAGTCCTGGTGCGAGTGAGTCGCCAGCAGGAAACCGAGGACCAAGAACGCCACCACCTGGAAGATGACCAGCACGAAGATGACCTGAGCGATGCGGCGCAGGGAGAAGATCGAACCGATGGCGACGATCACGAGCATGCCGACTGCGCACATCACGAGCCCCGGTGAGCAGGTGACCGTGAGGCAGGTCGTGGTGTTAGTGATGCTGGTGGCCGCGTTGATGAGCGCCGAGCTATTGAACGCTGATCCCAGACTGGTCAGGGCAAACGGCACATAAGTGGCAGCGAAGTTCGCGTTGGCGGAAAGCGTGTAGCTGAAGCCGACCGCCGTCGCGATGCCAACCATCGTCCCCACCGCGGGGGAGATGACGCGGGACATGTAGACGTACTCACCACCTGCGCGCGGGATCGCCTGTAATAGGTATTTGTACGAGAACATGGCCACGAACCAGATCGCCGCGCCTAGCAGCAGCGGCAGGATCATGTCGACGTTGCCGAAGTTGAAAAGACCCGAATAGAAGTTGACGAAAGTGTTCACCACCGCCACGGACGCAAGCGCGATACCGGTGGCCGCTGGAATGCCCAGTTCGCGGACCAGTCCTGACGACTGCCGTGTGAACAAGCCCGAAGACGCCGGAGCTTTACCGGCAGACGTAGCGATCGCCATCATTCCCCTCCTATGCTGGTCGGCAATGATTTCTTTGGAAGGTTCCAAAGGAAGTTTCAGCACCATATCCGAACCCCTGGCAACCGTCAAGACGTCGTTTGCGGTCTGTTCCAGTCCGTGATCTCGCTGACGGCGACCCAGCGCCGGCCCTCCGCGGCTGTTTCGATCGCTTGGCACACGGCCTGGACCAGGGCTCCCTGGTTGAAACCCGGCTCCCAGGGACCGTCCGGATATCGCTCCAGAAGATCGCCCAAGTGGTTGACGAAGCTCGAGCCGTAACCAACCCCCTGCCCGATCGGCCACCACGTGGCGGCGTAAGGGTGAGTCGGATGCTCGGCGCGAATGGTGCGCATGCCGTACAGACCAGGATCATCCGAGCCATCCCCGTACTTCAGCTCGTTGAGGCGCGCGTAGTCGAACACGAGCGTTCCGCGCTCGCCGTTGACCTCGATCGTGAAGTCACACGGCCGACGCGGGGCCAGGCGCGCCATCTCCAAAACTCCGCGCGCCCCGGATGTGAACCGAAGCAGCGCTGAGGAGGCTTCGTCGACCGACACCTTGAGTGCGCTTCCTCCGGCGGGGTTCGACCGCTCCTTGACGAACGTCTCGGACTGGGCCGCGACCTCCGCCACATCGCCCACCATCCATAGCGCCATGTCGATCAGGTGGCTACCGAGGTCCGCGATGGTGGTCGCGCCCATAGGCCTGTCGAAGCGCCAGTCAAACGGGATCGCGTGGTCGACGAACTCGTCCGACAGCCAGACCGCTCGCCATAGGCGCACCTTGCCGACCGCGCCCTCATCGATCATGCGCTTCATCAGCGACACAGCCGGCAGCCGGCGGTAGTTGAAGCCGACGGCGTTCAGCACCCGGGCCTTTTCAGCCGCGGTGGCAGCGCTGCGCGCCTCCGCGTAGGTCACGGCCAGCGGCTTTTCGCAGATCACGGCCTTGCCGGCCTGCGCCGCGGCCGTCGCGATCTCGGCGTGCGTGCCGGGCGGCGTGCAGATGTCGACGATGTCGATGTCCTTGCGCGAAACCAGTTCGCGCCAGTCCTCCGTCCATTCGGCGAATCCATAAGCGTCGGCCGCGCGCGCCACCCGTTGCCTGTCGCGGCCGCTGATCAGCACCAGCTTGGGACGTACCCCGACCTTCCGCAGCGACGGCAAGGCCGTGTAGGCATAGGAGTGGGCGCGACCCATCATCCCGTAGCCCGCGATGCCAATTCGAACCTCACGTTCTGCCATCCGGCTCAGCTCTTGCCCGAAGCCGCGGCGGCACTCTCAGCAGCGACCACGGCCTCCGTCACATCGCGTCCTCCGGCGCCCTGGAGGCTGCCTCCCCTCGCATAGTGGGCGAAGCTCTCAGCCTGGTTGCGCAACGCGGCCATGAACACAGCGTCGGCGTCGGGCGGCCAGAGGAAGCGGACCTCCTCCCAGTCGCGCGTGCCGTGAACCTCGACCTTGCACACGTCGCCGAGCGGGAACCGCCGGCCAAGCGACACGATGGTGGTGCTCCCCCCCGACATCCGGCCCAGCGCCTGCGCGCTCTCCGGGTCGCCCGGCCAAGGTTCGAGCGCCACTCCGCTATCCATTGCTTCCACGCTTTCGAACTCCTGGCCGGTCAGCCACCGGGCCTGGTCGAACTCATGCACGCCCATGTCGATGAAGATGCCGCCGCTGTGGGCGCGGAACGCCACGCCTGGGGGCACGCCGTCCCATTGGTAGCAGCCCACCTGGTATATCTCGCCCAGCTCGCCCTGTTCGATGCGGGCCCGCAGGCGCCTGAGCGAGGGAACGAACCGGCGCCAGAAGCCGATCTGCAGCGGAATGCGGGCCTGCTCCGCAAGACCGCTCGCCTCGCGCGCCTCGGCAGCGCTGACGCCGAGCGGCTTCTCGCACAGGATGGGGAGCCGCGCCCCGACAAGGCGCCGCACCGTTTGAAGGTGCTGGTCGCTAGGCACACACACGATCACGCCGTCGATGCCACCCGCATTCACCATCGACTCCAGGCTGTCGTAGACCTTGGCTCCCGAGTCCGCCATTTCCTGGCGCGTCGCCTCCACCGGCTCGGCGATGGCCGTCACAGCGACGTGCTCAGACGCGGCAATCGCCGCCATGTGGTTGCGGCCCATGCGGCCGGCGCCGGCGAGACCGATCCGGAACGGCACCATCAGAAGCCCTTGTCTTGGAGGAACTCGCGGTTGGCGCGTTGGTCCACGGCCGGACGGCCGAGCGGGTTGTCGGGGTCGGGCAGCACGTCCTGCTCCACCACGAGCCAGCCCGAGTAGGAGCTGCGCACGTAGTCGAGGACGCTGTCCAGGTCCAGGTCGCCATCGCCCAGCCGGCAGAACGCTTTGCGCTTCCAGATCTCATCCACCGGCGCCACCTCGCGGACGATACCTTCGACCACCGACTGCCGCGCGTCCTTCAAGTGCAGATGATTGATCCTCGAACCCCACTCGCGGATCTTCTTCGCAGGGTCGCCGCCGCCGAGCAGCAGGTGGCCGGTGTCAAGGCACAGGCCGATGGTGGTCAGCTCGAGCACTTTCTCGATCTCCCAGGACGCTTCAATGTGCGTCCCGGTCTCGTGGTGGAAGGTCGGCTCGTAGCCGCGTGCGGCGCAAACCTCCTGCGCCATCGCTACGCCCTCCGCGAACCGCTTCCAGCCGTCGGAGTCGAAGCCGAGCGAGCGATCGATTGCCGCTTGGGCCGGGCGCCCCCGGCGCAGGTCGCTCGAGGCGTCGGCCAGCGTCGGCTTGGGCTTGAGCCCGCCGAGTACGGACACCGAGTCGAACACATCGAGCAGGCCCGAAAGGCCCGGCACGGCCGCACGCATGGCCGCCGGATCGCTGAAGGGGAGCTCGAAGAACCCGCCGGCGAGGCCGAGGCCGCGACCGGAGAGCGCCTGCAGCAATTCCGAGCCTTGGCCGAAGTAACCCACCGGACCCAGGTCTATGCCCTGGTATCCCGCGGCGGCGACCTCATCGAGCACCATCGGGCCGTCGGGGACGCCCGGAAGGATGCCGACCGTCAGCTCGAAGGCGCCGTAGCTCACGGGAGCGTTGGCGACGACGACATTGCCCTTGGGGCTCGCGGCCGCGCTCACAGGGCGGTCTCGCTCGGCCTCGCCACACCCTGGCGCGCGCGGTGGCCCTTCACCACCGCCTCGCACAGCGCGATGTCGTGCAGCGCCTCCACGCCTGAGGTCCGCGGCTCGCGCCCGGTCGTGACGCATTCGTGGAAGTGCACCAGTTCCTCTTTGAAGCTCTCCTGATACGACGTGACCTCCTCCTTGCGTGAGGCGCGCGGTGTGGTCTCGTCGCCCTCTTCCGTGATGAGCAGCGTCGGCATGCTGCGGAGGAACGGCGACGGGAACGACAGCGTCACTCGGCGAGTCGGCGAGTACAGCGCGAACTCCATCTCGTAGCGCGCGATGACCGGGAGGTCGATCCAGGCGAAGACGCACTGGATGTCGCCGAAGGTTAGAACCGTGGTGAGGCCGCTCTTGCGGATGTCCGCGAAATCGAGCCGGTCGGGTTCGCCCAGCGCACCGCGCATGGCGCTGAACTCGTGGACGAGGCTGTCGAGCAGCACGTAGCGGTAGCCCCAGCGAGAGAGCTCGTCGGCGTCGCCGAGCGCTTCGGTCAGCCGCTTCTCGTCGTCGTCTTTCAGGTCACGGAGGACGTCGTCCGGCAGCGGTCCGCCGCGGAACAACCGGTACTGGTGAACGTAGGGCGAGATCGGGGATTCAAGCGTTGTGACCCGCAACAGGCGCGGGTCGGGCATGCGCTTCGCCTCTTCCACGAAGCGGAGGTAGGCGGGGTCGTAGCGCTTGTTGTAGGCGACCATCAGCGTCTTCTTCGACTTGCGCGACGCCTCGATCATGGCGTGGCCCTCGGCCACTGAGAAGCACATCGGCTTCTCTACCAGCACGTGCTTTCCCTCCTTCGCTGCCGCGATCGCGATCGGCGCGTGGCTGCCAGGGGTGAGCACGATGACGGCGTCGATCGGTTCGGCGATGAGGTCCTGCCATTTCGCGAACCTCCGCGCCACCCCGTACTCGGCGCCGACAGCATCAAGAACCTCGGGCGAGAGGTCCGCGATGGCCGCGATCTCGTATCGGTCGGACAGCTCACGGAGGTAGTTGAGATGCATAACCTGCGCGACCAGGCCACAGCCAACCAAACCCACCTTCAACCTCTCAGTCATGCCCCACTCCACGCATTCGTTCTGCCAGAAGAATCGTTCCCTGGAACGTTCCACGGAACGTATCCGAAACCGGCTGGCATGTCAACGCGCGGTTTTCGCCACACCGGTTGAACCACGCACCACCAGGGTCACGGGCAGGGTGCGATGCTCGAGGCGGCGCGGCGCCCGCCCGGAGATGCGCTCGTTGAGTAGTTTGAGCGCGGCGGCGGCAAGCTCGGGCTGCGGCTGGCGCATGGTCGAGAGATTGATGCGGGCAAGTCCGGCGGTCACCACATCGTCGAACCCGATGACCGACAGCTCCGCCGGCACCTTCACACCGAGGCGGTCGGCCGAATCGAGCACCTCGATCGCGCCGTAGTCGTTCGACGACACGATCGCCGTGATGCGATCGGCCACGATCGATGCGACCTGGCGGTCGCGCGCGTTGGCGGTCAGCTGGTCCGGCGGACCGCCCCAATGAAAGACAGCCGGGCGGAGGCCTGCGGCCTCCAGCGTGGCGCGATAGCCCGCTTCGCGCTCGCGGTCCGCGACGTCCTCCACGAGCGGGTCGGCGACATAGGCGATGCGCTTGTGGCCGAGATCGATCAGGTGCTGGGTCGCCGCCTTGGCCCCGGCTCGATCGTCGGCGGAAACGCTGTCGCACCAGTCGCACACGCAGGAAACCGAGACCGCTGGGACGCGGCCGACTGCGCGCTTCGCCGCAGCCGACTCGACCGGTTGTGACAGGAAGACGATGCCCGCGGCGCGGTGCTCGACGAAGCCCTCCAGACCGTCCAGCTCCGCTTTGGCCACGCCCTGCGTGTTGCAGAACATCGGGCGGTATCCCTGGCGCGCAGCCTCGTAGGCGATGTGGCTCGCCATCTCGGCGTTGAACGGGTTACCCAGATCGCCGACCACCACACCGAGCGTGGTCGTGCGCTGGAGGACGAGGTGGCGGGCGAGGACGTTCGGCCGGTACGAGAGCTTCGACACCGCTTCCAAGACACGCGCCTTGGTCTGCGGCGTCACGCCCAGCGAACCGCGGATCACATTGGAGACGGTCGACTTCGACACGCCCGCGATCCGGGCCACGTCGATGATCGTCGCGTCGCGGCCTGGCGGCTTGCGTGCCGTGCTCATGTCTCCTCCCGCCCCTCGGCTGTCACACCAGAGCGCGCGCGAGGACGGCGGCAGCCTCCACCACCCCTTCCTCCGCGTCGACGAATGGATCCTCGTGCTCGATAGCGATCGTGTGGATCCGACTCTTAGCCAGCAGCACTGCGACCAGCCGTGACCACCACCCGGAATCCTTGCCCCTGCCCACAACAGAGAAGTTCCAGGGCATCTCCTCCGGCGGCCGCGGCCACCGGCGGTCGAGCAGACCGTTGAGGGCGAGGCGGTCGGCGTTGAACTGCACGTCCTTGCCGTGGCAGTGGCCGACCTTCGGTCCGAGCCGCTCCGCCACGGCGAGTGCGTCCATTTGCATCCAGAAAAAGTGGCTCGGGTCCAGATTGGCGGCAATCGACTCGCCCAACCTGGCGAGGCGCTCGAAAGTCTCGACGTTGTAGGTCACGGTTCCCGGGTGGAGTTCCAGGCAGATGAGAAGGTCAGGGTGTTCACGGCGCGCGAATTCGGCCACCTCGGACCAGTACGGCTCGACCACGTCCTGCCACTGCAGCTCCGTGATGCCCTCGAGGTAGGGCAGCCAGCCTCCGCCGGCGAAGTGAGGTGTGCGGTCGCCTGGTGCGCCGGCCGGGCAGCCCGACATCGCCACAACACGGTCCACGCCGAGCGCGGCGGCGAGCCGGATGGTGTCGCGGAGCGCGGCATCGTGGCCGCGCGCGACCTCGGGGTCGGGGTGCAGCGGATTGCCCCATACGTTGAGTGCGCCGACAGAGAGGCCGAACGAACCGACCTCATCCAGCCAACTGCTCCGCGCCGCGGCGTCGCGCAAGAGCAACCCAGTGTCGCAATGCGGATGAGGGGCGTAGCCGCCCGTACCCACTTCGACGTCGGTCACCGCCGGGAGCGAAGAGGCGAGCCACCGCCCAACCTCGGACAGTGGGCGATCGAGGAATGCCTCCATCACCACGCCGACATGAACGCGTGAGCGGCTCGAGGCCGCACCCCCTTCCCTCATTCTCCCTTCATTCTGGCACCCTCCCTTAATTCTGGAGCGTTCCAGGAGGTGCGCTGGGGGGTGTAGGGTTCACGGGATCAGCGAGCCAGAGTCCGTCGACAAGACCGCCGCTGCGACTGCGAATCAAGTGGCCGATCGCCGGAGGGCTGTTATGGTCGGCCGCCGGCATTCAGCTGACCTCGCCGTGATCATGATCGGGCGGCAGGCTCGTTCAAAATCTCGACAGCAGATGGGAGTGTAGGAGGTTCGGTGAAAACGGTACGGCTCACCATGGCTCAGGCGCTGGTGCGGTTTCTCGGCGCCCAGCATGCAGAACGCGACAGCGTGGAGTACCGGTTCTTCGAGGGCTGTTTCGGCATTTTCGGCCACGGAAACCTGACGGGAGTAGGACAGGCGCTGGGCGAACGCCCGGACCTTCTCACCTACTACCAAGCACGCAACGAACAGGCCATGGTCCACACCGCCGCCGGTTTCGCGCGAATGCGCAACCGGCTCTCCACCCTCGCGTGCACCACCTCGATCGGCCCCGGCGCGACCAACATGGTCACGGGCGCGGCGGCGGCCACGGTCAATCGCCTGCCGGTGCTGCTGCTCCCCAGCGACACGTTCGCGTCGCGGCGACCGGACCCGGCGCTGCAGCAGCTCGAGATTCCCGCCCGCGGCGATATCAGCGCAAACGATGCCTTGCAGCCGGTGTCCCGCTACTGGGATCGTATTCAGCGACCTGAGCAGCTGATTCCCGCGGCCCTCGCTGCCATGCGGGTGCTGACCAGCCAGACGGATACCGGCGCGGTCACGCTCGCTCTGCCACAGGACGTGCAGACCGAGGCTTTCGACTACCCGGAGGAGTTCTTCGGTAGTCGGGTGTGGCACATCGCCCGCCCGCTTCCTGATCGGGCGTTGCTGGACCGCGCCGCAGCTCTCATCAAGGACGCGAAACGGCCCCTCATCGTCGCGGGTGGCGGGGTCATCTACTCGGAAGCCACCGGCGCTCTGCGCTCGCTGGTCGACGCGACCGGCATCCCGGAGGCGGAGACTCAGGCGGGCAAGGGCTCGCTGCCATACGACCACGAGGGCGCGCTGGGCGCGATCGGCGCGACCGGCACGCTAGCGGCGAACCGGCTCGCGGCGCAGGCCGACCTCATAATCGGCGTTGGCACCCGCTACAGCGACTTCACCACTGCATCGCGGACTGCGTTTCAGGATCCAGCGGTGCGGTTCGTCAACATCAACGTTGCGGACGCCGACGCCATCAAGCTTGGTGGCCTCGCGCTGCCCGGCGACGCCCGTGCGGCCCTCGAGGCCATCGGCGAACGACTGCGCGGCTGGTCAGTGCACCCGGAATGGCGCCAGCTCGCCGAGCGAATGCGGAAGGATTGGGACGCTGAGGTCACGCGACTCTATCGGCTGGGCCACGGCCCGCTGCCGGCGCAGTCGGAGGTGATCGGCGCGGTCAACGAGCTGAGCGCGGCGACGGACGTCGTGGTGTGTGCGGCCGGTTCAATGCCTGGCGACCTGCACAAGCTGTGGCGGACGCGCGACCCGAAGGGCTACCACGTCGAGTACGGCTATTCGACGATGGGCTACGAGATCGCAGGCGGGCTTGGGGTCAAGCTCGCGGATCCGAGCCGCGAGGTGTACGTGATGGTGGGCGACGGCTCATATCTGATGATGGCCCAAGAGATAGTGACCTCCATCCAGGAGCGCGCCAAGCTGACCATCGTCCTGGTCGACAACCAGGGCTTCGCCTCCATCGGTTCTCTCTCGCGAGACAAGGGCAGCGAAGGCTTCGGCACACGCTACCGCTACCGAGTGGACGGTTCGCTCGGCGACGATTCGGGCAAGCACGAAAGCAACGAACTGCCTGTCGACCTCGCCCTCAACGCCGAGGGACTCGGCGCCGTGGTGTTTCGCGCGCGCAACGTGGAGGAGCTGCGCGACGCGCTGGTCGAGTCGAAGAAGGCGAACCGCACCGTCGTGATCCACGTGCGGACCGACCGCTACCAGGGTGTGCCCGGCTATGAGTCATGGTGGGAGGTGCCGGTCGCGGAGGTTTCCGAATCAAAGGACGTCCAGGCCGCGCGCCTCGAGCACGAGAAGGGCCAGGCTCGCAGGCGCTGGCACCTGTGAGCCACGGCCCGCTGGTAGTCGGGAGCCGCCATCAGCCCAACCCATCGGGGCTCGTGATCTCCATCACGCCCGAGTCGGCCGGATGGAGGTATGTCGGCTTCGACGTTTACCGGCTGGCTCACGGGCAGCGCATCGAGCGCCCGACAGACGGCCGTGAGGTGTGCCTGGTGATGCTCACGGGCCAAGCCGACGTCGGCTTCGGCGGTCAAACGTGGAGCAGAATCGGCGGAAGGCAGTCGGTTTTCGACGGGCCGCCCGACTGTGTCTATGCGCCGCCCAGTGGTGCGCTCGAAGTGACCGCCGCGAGCGGAGACTGCGAGGTCGCGCTGGCGTGGGCGCCGGCGGCCCACGGGGTCGAGCCGGCACTCATCCGCGCGAGCCAGGTCAAGCCCTTCCAGCGCGGCTCCGGAGCGACCGCGCGCACCGTCCACAACCTTCTGATGGAAGACCGGCCCGCGGAGTCGCTGCTGGTAACCGAGGTGTACACGCCCGGCGGCCACTGGTCGAGCTATCCGCCACATAAGCACGACACCGACGATCTGCCGCGCGAGAGCATGCTCGAGGAGACGTACTACCACCGGACACGCCGCGCGGAAGGTTTCGCCATGCAGCTCGTCTACACCGACGACCGCTCGCTGGACGAAACTCTGCGGGTGAGAGATGGCGACGTGGTGCTGGTTCCGCGCGGCTATCACCCAGTAGCGGCAGGCCCGGGTTACGACCTCTACTACCTCAATGTGATGGCGGGTCCGCACCGCCGCTGGCTAGTCACGACCGACCCAGAACACCGCTGGCAGCTGAGTTGATCGCGCTCGGACGTGGGATCATTCGTGCCCTGAGAGGAGATTGAAGTGAGCACCGCGCAGACCTACAAGAGCCCGCTCTACCAGATGACTCAGACGACGCCGACCTGTCTGTGGAACGACTCGGCCGCAATCAACGAGCTGACGTACTCCATCGAGCACGGGGCGGTCGGCGCCACCTGCAATCCCGCCATCGCCTACGGCATCCTGAAGAAAGAGATCGCCGAGTGGCGGCCGCGCATCTTGGCCGCGGCGGACGAGATGCCCTCCGCCACCGAGGACCGCATCGCCTGGCGGATTTTGGAGGAGATGTCGATTCGAGCAGCCAAGCTGCTCGAGCCGGCGTTCGACGCGAGCGGCGGCCGCAACGGTCGGCTTTCGATCCAGACCGATCCTCGCCTGTACCGCGACTCGCGCGCCATCGTCGATTCGGCCGAGGCGTTCAACAAGCTGGCGCGCAATATGATCGTGAAGATTCCGGTCACTCGCGCCGGGGTGGAGGCGATCGAGGAGGCGACCTACCGCGGGGTCAGCATCAACGCCACGGTGTGCTTCACCGCGCCTCAGTGCGTGGCGGTCGCCGAGGCTGTGGAACGGGGTCTTATGCGCCGCGATTCGGAGGGCAAGGACGTCAAGTCGATGGGTCCGGTCTGCACGATCATGGTCGGCCGCCTGGACGACTGGATGAAGGTGCTCATGGACAGGCGGAAGATAGCGATCGACCCGGGCGCCTGCGAGTGGGCGGGCGTAGCGGTGTTCAAGAACACGTATAAGCTCTTCCGCGAACGCGGATACCGCATCCGCCTGCTGTCGGCCGCTTTCCGCAACCACATGCACTGGAGCGAGCTCATCGGCGCCGACGCGGTCATCTCGCCGCCATCAGCCTGGCAGAGGCTGCTCAACGCTAGCGATATCGAGGTCAGAACGCGGATCAACGATCCTGTCGATCCAAAGATCGTCGACTCCCTCCTCACCCACTTCCCAGACTTCAAGCGCGCTTACGAGCCGGACGGGATGAAGGTGCATGAGTTTGACTCATACGGGGCCACGGTCAGGACCCTGCGCCAGTTCCTGGGTGCGTGCAACGAGCTGGAGTCCTTGGTGCGCGACACGGTGCTGCCGGACCCGTCCTAACGGGAAGGGCGATATCCCGACCGGCGCGGCGCGGTATCGGGGGCCTGGGATTTGAACTCGAGGTCTCACCGTCCCGAAATCTACCGAGGCTCCTCCACCGTACAGTCGTCCCGGCGGTTTTTGGGTGTCTGTGCCAGGTTGCCCGAGCGCTGCGGCGCGACTATCACGGGCCGGAATCTCGAACTCAAGAATTTGGTGGACCCAGACATACTCTTCTCGAACCACTCAAAGTGGGGTACCCGCCGGATGGAACGGAATTCGATCGGGTTCGGCTACCCGACGGATCAGGCCCTCGCGGCAATCAGACAGTTCATCGCGGACCACGGGCGCCCGCCAATATCCAAGTCGTGGACGGCGGCGCGGACCGCTCAATCTTGAGCACCGGCGGCTGCGGGTGCGACGGAAGGTAGCTGGGACCATTCCTTGCCATCGAGTTGTCGCCCGCCGGTTTTCGGATGGTGCCCACCCCACTGTTTGAAGAAGAAAGCAACCCCGGATCGCATGCAGAGTGTCAATGGTCATCTCAAAGTCCCCACTTTTGGCCAGGTGAAAGTCCCCACCCGGCGCTCATTTCTTCAGGCGCTCACCTCCTCTTGAACGGGCTTCGCGAAGCCTGAAGGACTCGCCCTCGGTGACCACCATGACGCTGTGGTGGAGGAGGCGATCAATCATCGAGGTGGCGGTGGTTGGCTCGGGAAGGAAGCGTCCCCATTGGTCGAAGGGCCAGTGGCTGGCGATGCCGAGTGCACGTCGCTCGTAAGCGGCGGCGATGAAGCGGAAGAGGAGCTGGGTGCCGGTGAGGTCAAGGGGCGCAAAGCCCAGCTCGTCGAGTAGGACCAGCTCAGAGCGCAAAAGGTTGTCGATGACCTTGCCCACCGAGTTGTCGGCGAGGCCGCGATAGAGCGTCTCGACAAGGTCGGAGGCGGCGAAGTAGCGCACGCGCAGGCCGGCACGCACGGCCGCATGACCGAGGCCGACGAGCAGATGCTTCGGCGGGAGGTCCGAGGGCGATAAACGCACGCTCGGTTCCGGTCCGGACGCGGATGGCTCGCGCCGGCATTCTGGACTTGCCCTTGTAGTGCTCATCCTTAATAGAGACCTCGCCTGGTGCCATCAGCGGATGCCGATTGATCTCGTTTCCGTCGTAGGCGAGCACCACCTCGTGGTCCTGCACGGTGACCTCGACCTGCTTTGCTACCCAGGCGGTCGGCAGCGAGTAGCGTGCCGAGCCGAAGCGAATCGTCTGCATGCGGTCGACCTTGCGCAGCTCGCCGCGACAGAGCGCCGGTCGCAGAGACGGCAGCCGCCGCATCAGTGCTCGCTCCTCCACCAGCCGCTCATCCGGCGTCACCTGCGTCTCGCTGTGAACACGGCTGTTGACCTCCAGGCCCCAGAGTCTTGCCTGGCGATTGCCGGTCGCGATGTCGCCACCGAAGTTGTCCTCGGGCACGACCAGGTCGCGCTGGGCATATCCGCACAGGTGCTCGACGACACCCTTCGATTCGGGTCGGCGGCCTCGCAGAAGTCAGGTCGGAACCCGTAGTGGGCGGCAAAGCGGACGTAGTCGGGATGAGGCACCACGACGTTGGCGACGACTCCATTCTTGAGACAAGCCATGCGGTCGGTGAGGACCACCGCGGGCACAGCTCCCAACTCCTCAAAGCATTCGGCCATCAAACCCAGAGTCGTCTCCCTGGTCTCATCGCTGGCCAAGCGCACGAAGCGGTACCGCGGACCAGGCCAACACCGCGCAGAACATGTGCAGTCCGACTGCGATCTGGGTCCAGTCGGCGACCAGGTGCTGTCCCGGACTGGGCACCCAAGGCCGAAAGATTCGTCGCTTCTGCCGCCACTCTGCCTTGACCTTGGCGACCTCGCGACGCAGGTTGCGCGCGGAGCCCTTGTACCCGGCTGCGCGCACCGCCGGCATTAATCGTTTGGCGGAGATGCGACCGTCGGTCCTTCGCACCCGCTCCCAGATGACCGACACGACTGCGTCGGTGTTCCGCGAAGTCGGACGCGGACGGCGGACCCATGGCCCGCCCGCCTCCTGACGCAGCACGGCGCGCCTGACCGTCTTGTCCGTTACGTTGCACAAGCGAGCGGCGGCGCGGTAGCTCCCAAGTTGATGAAATGCATCGATGATGTTCAACTGATCCCTCGTCGTCTTCAATAGGTAGGTCCTCCGGTCGGGTGAGTGGGTCTGAAGCAACTCCACTTTGCCCGGTCCGGGGACCTTCCCGGTGGCTAAATCAGACGGTCGAGGGTGCGGACTTTCGGTGGCCACAACCGCGTACTTTCACATGGCCACGCGCACCGGTGCAGACGCGATGTCCGGTCATCGAGACCAGGCTCACCTTTCAGCTGGAAGCGCCGGACCCATTTGTAGACGCTAGCCCGCGAAACGCCTGCAGCCTCTGCAACTCGAGTTGCAGCCCAGCCTTACACGAGGACGCGTTCAACCAGCAGGCGACGACCGCGAACAGTCAGCCGAGAACTACCATGCGCCATGAGAGCCTCCTGTCGGTGTGAGTTGGAACACCCACAACCGAACTCGGAGGGCTCTCAGCCTGTCAACAACCTATTTGGGGACTACATCTAGCTCAAGGTGGGCGCTCGGATTTCCAAAGCCGCAAACGGTTTTAAAAACACCCCACACCGTCAGCCACAGCTGGGTCGGCTTGTGCGGTTTGTCATGACAACCTGGTGGAACCATCTTCACCGCAGATACGTTTAGCACCATTGCCGTCCAGTTGAGATCAGACTTGTAGATGGGTTTCGAGCGTACGTTCTAGGGACGGACGACTGCCGCGACGGGGCTTCCTCCGGGCGGTCCCTGATGCGAGTTCCGCTCCCCTCCCGACATGAAGAAACGGGTTTCACCGATCACGGACCCTATCAGCGCACCGCCCACAGCTTTTGCCGTCCTCTCAGGGTTTGACTCCCGCAATAGCGTGCTTGAATGGCCCCGGATCTGGCCGTCGCCAGGAACAATCATCTTAGCGAAGACTGCTACTACATGGCTTTGTTGTTCCGGGTTGGGAGCGCAATCGAAGTCAAGCCCCGCGCTGCGAAGGGCACTCTTAATCCCTTCCTGATCGATGAAATCTCGAGTAATACCGTGACCGATACGCAGATCGCTTACACTTTTCGTGCTGTTCCCCAGGAGGAATATTTCAGCATGCCGCTTCTCTCCACCAGACGACGTTGACGCAACTTCGGAATAGAGATCCCATCGTTGCCTCACAATCGTGTCATTAACATCTCGCTCGGCAATCTCCCCTAAGGCTAGCGCTACACCGAGTGCAGAGCCGTCATTAGAAAAACACATTGCTCCGTTTTCGCCCACCCCAAGGTCAGTGGTGACGACGTCTTTCCCCCGACGCCGCGCATCTTCGATAGTCTCTCGGGTAAGCGAAGGTGCCTTCACAAGTACGCAGTGAATGTCAGACACATCGTCGATACTCGCGTCGACCTGGGCTTGGCGCACGGCCGCGGCAACTTTACGAATCTGCGCAGACCGGCCGACATCCTCGGCAAATATTTCATCTGACCACCCACGCCCTACAGCCAACCACTTACCCGAATGAGGTGTCTCTCTCATGTCTTCACGGGTGATGATCGATACATGCGGTGTGACAGCACCAAAGCACCCGCCCGAAAGGACAAAAGCGACTCGCACACCAACCTCATCGCGACTCCAGCCGGTGCGCGCACCTATTGCATCTCGCAAGCTCCAGTCAGCAACCACACGTGCATAATCATCCGATAGCCCCGTGCCCTCCGTCTTGCCTATAACTCCGACAATTGAGTGCGGATCAATCTTGCCGAGTAGCGCTTCGACTTCTGAAACGTCGGTTGGCGTTTTCATTTCACACAGATGGATTGAAACTCGTTGTGAGGTCATGATCTTCCTTTCACGCAGATTGAACTAACTCAACAGGACGCAGAGCCAGCTCGGCGATTGAATCCTCAGATATCTCTGCCGAATTGAGTTCGCCAACGATTCGACCGTCGCGGAAAACCAGAACCCGGTCGCAAACCTCTGCAAATTCCGCGAAATCCGAACTTGCGATTATGGCCGCCGCTGAGGTTGACTGAACTGAACTTCGAATTCGCCGGAGTATCTCGCTCTTGCCTCCTACATCGACGCCAGCAGTCGGTTCCTCAAACATGAGAAGTCGAGGCGTCAATTGCATCCACTTACCGACTAGAGCCTTCTGTTGGTTTCCGCCACTTAGCAATCCAAACGGGAGATTAGGCTCTGCTGGTCTGACGTCATACTCTTCGACTAGAGCTAGCACATGCTTTTGTACTACTCGCGGTCTAAGGAAACCCCAACGGGCAATCTTCCCAAGAATTGGCAGGCTTAGATTCTCGGACACTGTGCCAACGGCGACTGCCGACTGACTCCGCCGGTCACCAGGGAGGAACGATATCCCCCGTGCCATCGCCTTGCGCGGTGTCATTTCGCTAAGCGAAATTTGCGAGTCTCCGACCTGGAGGGTACCGTGCATCGCCCTAGCAGCTCCGAAGAGCAGGTGCACAACCTCGTTCTGTCCCATGCCGATAAGCCCTGCAAGCCCAACGACTTCACCCTCACGTACTTCAAAACTGCAGTCAATAACCTGAGGACCATACAAGCCACTTACGCGACCGAGGGTCGCACCCTTCGCCAAAACGGGTGCGGGTTTCCGAGCGAGTAACGCACGACCAACAATGGCAGTAACGAGATCGTCATCACTGAGGTTGCCAGCGGAAGATTCGAGCACCACACGGCTATCGCGAAGGACCGTGATGTCGTCCGCCATTCTCCTGACCTCCTCCAGCCTGTGTGAAACAAGGACTATTCCGAACCCGATGTTACGTACCTGATCGACAGCATCGAAGAGCCTGTCAACTCCATCTCTCGGGAGATATGCCGTAGGTTCGTCGAGTATCAGAACGCCCCCGCTCTTCGGAAGGCCGTCAAGCCCGCGCGCGATAGCCACCAGAGCCTGTTCTACCGGGTCAAGATCTTGGACGAGCATCTCAGGATCGACCCGAATTCCGACCCTCTCGAGGCAACTTGCAGTCCGCGCTTTCTCCGCGCGCCACGAGATATACCCAATGCGGTTTGGGTGAAACCGCCTGACCATGACATTCTCAACGACGGAAAGGGCCGGTACAAGTCCGAGATCTTGGTGGACAAAACTGATACCAGCCCGGGTAATCTCCTTGTGGGACACCGGCAACGGGATCTCTTGCCCCTTGACCTTGAGACGTCCACCGGGATCAGGCGTGTAATAGCCAGAAAGGATTTTAATGAAAGTCGATTTTCCTGATCCATTTTGACCTACAAGGGCATGGACAGTCCCCGGCGCGACTGTAAAGTCCAAACTACTGAGAACGGTCCTCTCACCGAACGTTTTCGACAACCCACGAGCCTCAAGAAGGAACCCATGATCATCCGTTGAGCCTTTGCGGCTGCCATACTCCTCGTGACCATCCAATTCATTCAAGATAGTCCCCAGAGCTTCTCGTAAGCACTCCGATAGTCGACAGTGCCGTACCAAGCGTCATCAGGCCCGTCGATTTTAAGTTGCTTAACATTAGTCGAGTCGAACAACCTGAGGGGCACATTCTCATCGGCAACCGGCGCGGCGCCGGCCAATACCCTGAACGCCTGATCCGCCCAGGCCCACCCAAACCGAGTAGTCCCTACTCCGATGTCGGCGACCACAACATCACCTTTAGCGAGACTCTGCATCACGGCAGGCGTGGCATTATACGTGACGATGCTGACTCCTGAGCTTCGGTTCGCCGCATAGACCGCTGGAAGCATGAACGGTACCATTCCGTCATAAATAGGAAGCAGGACATTCGCCTTTGGATTTGCCGTGAGGACAGATTGAGTTTGTGCGGTCAGCCGAGTTGCCCAAGTGGCGATAGGCGCATCTTCGACACTTACCTTGCACGAGGCACAATTTGTCGCAAACTCTTCTTTTATCGCCTTCAACTGCGGTTCACCGATACCGGGAGAATCTGACGACCAGAAGATAACCACGTTGGCGGCACCCTTGGCCTTGGCAATGACATAATCCGCCATAACTGTGCCAGCGCATCCGTGACACTGATCCACCGAGGCGACTACCGCCTTTGGATCGGTCGACGGCGGTAATCCAGGATCATGGTTTTCCACACTTATTACCTTGATGCCGGCTTTCTGAGCGGTGGCCAAGTCCGCAGAGAACAAGGTTACCGGAAGAGCGATAATTAGGATCGCTGCCGCGTGAGCCGCGATCGCTTGCTGAATACCTTGACTCGTTAGCGCAACTTGTGCCTTCGTGTCAAATGCGGTAATTGTCACGTGTGCAGTGCTTGCGGCCTCGCGCATACCGCGCAACGCAGTTGCGGCAAATGGGACACTAAGCGGCGCAAGAACCCAGACATCCTTCCCGCTCGCTTTGGCGGCGTCGAAGGCTGGGCCCGGAGCCTGAAACGAAGTAATAGGTGCAGTCGCAGCGGTGACAGCAGCTTTTGCCAATGCGATGCCCGGATCGTTTGTCGTAGTCGATGACGCTTCTCCTGGGCCTGGAGTAGACCCGCCCCCAAAACTGCACGCGCCAAGAATGAGCACACCGACTGCTAACCCTGCAGTAACGCTCGCCAGCTTACTAAGGTTGTACCTTTTCATTCGCAGATTCTCCTAATCCGGCCCAAACTCATATATAAACCAGAACTACTACGCGTTCCCACTCCGCAGCCAACGGCTGCTCTTGCCGTCACCACCCTGTTCCGGGGCTTTTATGGTCCGACCACTAGTCCCCCTTGCTTGCCAATTGTGAAAGCGTGACGGCGATCGCCAGTGAACCTCCATAAAAGACATCGCTAACCCAGCCGGAGAGTCCAACTAGTTGCAGACCAGTGATACCAGTTACGAGAAAATAGACAGCAGCGAACGTGCCCCATGCGTTGAAACGACCGGGTTGAATGGCGGTCGATCCAAGGAATACAGCGGCAAAGACTGGCAACAGGTAACTCGGCCCTACATTCGGGTCGGTTGCCCCCAGTGAGCCAGCGAGGATAAGGCCAGCAACACTCGCTCCCACTCCGGAGAAGAGGAATACGCCAACACGCAATCCATTTACGCGGATACCGGTCAAACGTGCGACTTCTCTGCCGCTGCCGACGAAGTATAGGTGCCGTCCAGTGGGTGTGAACACGAGGAAATACCAGAGTGATACTGTCAGCGCGAGCGCGTAGAAGAACGCAAGCGGCAGGCCCAACACTTGGGTCCGTGCGAGACTAACTAGCGTTTCGGATACGCCGCCAGTTGTCTGGGCGTTTACTGCGACGGCAAGACCGCCTAGCGCAGTCCCCATCCCGAGTGTGACGATCAAGGATGGAACGCCAGTACCGACAATAAGCAGCGAATTGATCAAGCCAATAACGAGACCCGACGCCAAAACTACGAACGCCGAAGGTAACAGTGGCCAATGCTGGATCACATTAAGGAACCCGAACAAGACAAGACTGAAACTGAGATTGCCGGCGATCGAGAGATCATATTCACCAGCCACAAAGGCCGGCAATGATACAAGCGCTAGGAATAGGAGTACAGCTTGCGTTCCCAAAACAGTGCTCAGGTTTTCAAGGGACCAAAACGCTTCGGGCCTAAGGACGCCAAAGACCACTATTACAAGCGCCCAAGCGAAGAGGAGTGCGTACCGACGCACTACGTCCCTACCGAGGCGCACGTGTGGTGACAGTTTGTTACTGGCTCGAACTTTAAGAGCGCCTCGCGAGTTCTCTCCTCGGTTACTCAACTGGGTAACTTCCGTTCCGCTCGTTCGCCAACCGTGCCCAAGGGCTGCCAGATTGTTCGATCGCCAAGGCGACGGCGACCGAAAGGTGTTCCCGATATGGTGCAGACACAATCTGAATACCGATGGGCAGACCGTCGCGTGAGGTTCCAGCTGGGACTGTAAGCGATGGCAAGTTCAGCACACTGATGGCCCTGCAGCAGTTCAAGATGTTGAATCGCGGGACACTTACATCGTCGACATTCATCATCGGCTGGTTTCGCTCAAAGGCCGGGATGCTCGCTACCGGTAGCAGCAGCACATCAAAGTCGCGAAAACAGTCGAGCATAAGCGCGCGGAGCGCATCGCTCTCGGCGGCTAACTCCCGGAAGCGCGATACGCTACAGTTCTCTTCCACGGAGTCCAACCACTCTCGCAAGTTGGCGCCAATATCATCAACTTTGCCACCTATAATCGCTTCGTGATCGGGCAACCCATCGGCTTTACGGAAGTCATCGAATACACGTTCTGCGTACTTGATGGGCTCAGGTAGAAACTCAAAGACTTCGAGGCCCATCCGCGAGAGGGATATAGCTACTGATTCAAGTGCATGAAGAATGTCGGTTCGAACAGGTATATTTCCATCACCCCGACACCAAGCGACGCGTGTCGCCCTAAGGCCTACATTGTCCGGCTTACCCAATTCGACCGGGACGGTGGATGGATCATGCGGATGAGGGCCGCGCATAACGTCCAACAACGTCCATACATCAGTGACATACCGTGCGATGGGCGCGATCTTTTGGAGTTGAGACTGCAATGACATACTGTTTGGTGGTTGCAGCCACGTGCGCTCCTGAAAACGGTCGAGCAGTGAAGCGCTAGTCCAAGGGATCTGACCAGTGCCGGGTATGAGTCCGTTGCTCGCTCGAAGTCCCACAAGGGCCGTGCAGTGAGCGGGCCAGCGGATAGAACCACCGTAGTCCGTTCCAATTCCGAACACTGAACATCCACTCGAGACCGCAGCGCTGTCACCGCCGCTGGATCCTCCCGAAGTCCGCTTCGAGTTCCAAGGGTTATGTGTCTCTCCAAACACTTCATTGTCCGTGTGCATGTCAAGTGCAAATTCAGGGCAATTCGATTTTCCAAGTAGGACAGCTCCAGCAGCCCTCAAACGCGCAACCGCAGGAGCCTCAAGCCCGGGCTCGTAATTCGCCAATAATTTGGATCCAGCAGTACTGCGCAACCCTTTCGTCGCGATTATGTCTTTGACTGTAAAAGGGATGCCAGCTAGCGGCCCACAATCAAGCCCCTGTTTAATGCGACTGTCAATTGCGTCGGCTTCTATCAACGCTTCGTCTGTCCGTAACGTGACGATAGCATTCACGTCCGAATTGACCTCCGAGATCCTATCTATATGCATTTCGAGGACGCGCCGGGCCGTAATCCTACGGGTCTTGACAAGTGCGGTAATCTCACCAATTGAGGAGGCAAGTAGGCCTGTTGGGATAAAAGCTGAAGTATTCACTATTCCCTCGCTGGCCTACACGGGCAAAGGCATGTTAGAGAGTCCCACCAGCTCGTTCAATAGCCAATTGGGCCATCTTCTTGCCGGTCTCAATGTGCTTGCGACACACACGCCGGAAGCGTTCTAAATCTCGCTGTCGCAACGCACCGACCATTTCGGCATGCTCACCGCCGACGTCACCGGCGGTTTCCTTCGCGTCATACATAATCCTGTTCATCAGTAGGTTCACAGCGAGTTTCCGATACACCTCCGAGAGGATGTCGTTGTTCGCGAGGTCAATAATGTAATTGTGGAACGCCTCGTTTGTGGCGATATAGAGATCGCGGTCAACGATGGTCCGACCGCTAACCGTTGCTTCTCGCTCGTGAAGCAATTCTTCTAGACGCTCCAGGTGGAGTGGTTTCTGCTTCGTGGTGATAACTTCTATTGCCAGAAATTCCAGTCCCATGCGAACGTCATACGCTTCCGTAATCCGCTTTACCGTTAGTGGTCTAACGAAGTATCCCTTGCGCGGTTCGACGCTCAGCAATCCTTCAGTCGCCAAACGATTCAAAGCATGTCCGACCGGGCTACGGGATACGTGAAGTTCATCAGCCAGGTCCGCGAGGCTCAGATGCTGGTGTGGCTGTACACGATTTGTCACTAACCGCCTGCGAACAACTTCATACACTTGGTCATTTAGCGCTGAAGCGGCTACGACTGCTTGGCTGTTACTGGAGGACGGCAAAGGCACAATTCATACTGACATGTCACATGTAAAATGTCAATGGCGACGTTGGCTCATTGGAGGTTCAACGGCGCCCGCTGGTGCCGCCGCCGAGGCTCGAGCAGGCTTGGGAAGTAGGTGCGCTGGTGGGGCTTGGGGATCTTGGGAGATCGAAGACGAAGATCGGAAGCGGGTTGTCAATGGCCATCTCAATGTCCGCAGTTTTGGCCAACTGAAAGTCCGCACCCCAAGCTCACTTCTTCTGGCGCTCACCTCCTCTTGAATGGGCTTCGCGGAGCCTGAAGGACTCGCCCTCGGTGACCACCACGACGCTGTGGTGGAGGAGGCGATCAATCATCGAAGTGGCGGTGGTTGGCTCGGGAAGGAAGCGTCCGCATTGGTCGAAGGGCCAGTGGCTCGCGATGCCGAGGCGCACGCCGCTCGTAGGCGGCGGCGATGAAGCGGAAGAGGAGCTGGGTGCCGGTGAGGTCAAGGGGCGCGAAGCCCAGCTCGTCGAGGAGGACCAGGTCGGCGCGCAAAAGGTTGTCGATGACCTTGCCCACCGAGTTGTCGGCGAGGCCGCGGTAGAGCGTCTCGACGAGGTCAGAGGCGCCGAAGAAACGAACGCGCAGGCCGGCACGCACGGCCGCGTGACCGAGACCGACGAGCAGATGCGATTTGCCGGTGCCCGCTGGACCGACAAGAATGAGGTCCTCCTTGGCTCGGATGGAGTTGACCCGGTTTCGTGGACACCCTCGGGGTTGACGGCAATGGTGTCGGACATCACCTCCTGGGCGGCGGCTTGAGGGCCGCGTTGAGAATCGTAGCGACGTCGTCGATATCGGCCGGCTCTGGATCGCTGCCGCGCCAGAGGCGCTCCTCCTCGCGCTGGCGGAAGGCACGCTGCCGGCAGGCGCCAGAGCAGTAGAGGCGTCGGCGCCTGCCGCCCCTCGCTGGATGGTTCGTCCGTAGATGATGCAGACCATAGGGCGTTACGAATCGATCCTCCTATAGATGTCAAGGGGCGATTTGAGGGGCTCATGCGGCGCTGCGAATGGCCTCCTCGCGCGGGCCGACCAAGGCCCTGTAGACCTCCCGGGCCACGTATCTCTTAAGGCAG
>SCQL01000003.1 GCA_004299235.1 bacterium | reverse complement strand
CCTCACCCTCGAGCCAAACCGAAGCTACTACGGTCTTGCAGGCCGCTGGCCTGTGCACAATGTCCTGCAACAGGTGTCCTCGATGTCTTGAGACAGGACAATGGCGGAGCGGGAGGGATCTTAGTCCGCACTCGGCAGCGATATGTCGCGACTAAAGGCTGACCGCCATGACGCCAGAACAAGCCCGACGCCGCGACCGCCAACAGGTTCTCGACTTCGAGCGCCAGCGCAAAGTCGAAGGGCTCTTAGCCTGGCTCCGACAGCTCGGGATCATGCGCTACGGGCCGGCCACGCCGTCGCCCGACGAAGATCTCGTCTCCATCAAGAGGCTGGCCGCCTTTCGCAAGTACAAGGTGCTGAGCTGGGACGCAATCCAGCACCGCAAGGACCGCGAAGAACCGCTCGAGGGCAGCGGCGACCAAGATGAGGACGGCCAGTTTCACACCCCAGCTATTGACCGCTACGTTCACAGTCAGTGGCTGACGAGGACCTTTGAGTGATCCAGTCGGTGCGGTGAATCGGGTGCGGGGCGGTCGCTAGGACGCTGAGCGCGAAAAACCTGCTGCTGCCACCATCTGAGATTGGCGCCGCGCTACGAGTTCCTGGATTAGGTAGGTGCAAATGCGCTGCGGGGTGCGCAGTTGGCCCCCTCGCCTCCCAACCACCCCTTTTTAGGAGGTAACTACCAATGACTGGCGCCGCGTTGAAAGACCTCGTCGCTGCCTCTGGCATCACCTTGGCCGAGTTGAGCCGGGAACTGACCATCACTCCCAAGGCCGTCGCCGACACGCTACAAGCCAAGCGCCTGCGCGTGGCTACGGAAGAGCGTTATTTGACTGTGGTCGCCCGCCTGATCCGAGAAAAAGCCGCCCTGCGCGAGCGGCTACGGGTCGAAGCGGCACTGGGCGAAATCCCTTCACTCGAAGCGCTCTGCGCATGACACCGCAGCAGCCCAGCGCGTTGTGGCTGGAAGTCGCGGAACTTGTGCAGGAAATCGAAGCAAGGCTCAACGCTGAGGCCAACCGTGCCGACGCTGCGGAAACGACCGCCATGCCTGAGCGCGCCTCCGACGAGGCCGCGTAACCCGGGCAGCATCCCGCCGTCCTTCCGGCTGAAGTCGGACGGATGGCGGGTCGTGTGTCTCCTGGCGAGCGCTGGGCCGATCCCCCAGCGCCACCGCCAAAACTCCGAGCACACGCAGAGGAGACCCGATGCCTTCCACCGCCCCGTCCAGTCATTGCCGCTGGTCCGATTCCGAAGTCGAGGAACGAGCGCGTCTCATCGCCCGCCAATGGGCCAAGATCACAGGCCGACAGGTCAGCGTCGATCATGCCCGAAGGGTCGCCCACCTTTCGATGCCCACAGAACAACTGTTGGCTGTTCTGGCCAAAGCCGCACGACCGCCCATTGGCACGGCCTGGCGAGCACTGCGCTCTGCGGAGGCAAGCTTCCTACAAGGCGAGGCCGCGAAACAGCCGACCGCCGTGGAGGCCGCGTGAGCATCTCCACATCGACCAGTCCATCCAAGCAATCGGCGGGCCGGAAGCCTAAGAGGCGCAAAGCGCACAGCAACGGTCCCGCGAGCTTCTGCAAGATTCCGCAGGACCACCTTCAAGAACTGGCCCGCTGTGAGGCGCTGCCGGCCCGCACGCGGGTGCTGATGGCGTTCGAGCTGCTGCTATACCAGTTCGGCGAGCAGCAAGGCGCTCGGCGCGTCAGCCTGGCCGACCTGCAACAGGTGACGGGGCTGTGGGCCGACCGTGGCGCGGTGGCTGAGGCTCGCGCCCGCCTCCTGAAAGACGGTCTCATCGCCCTCGACCAAGCTAGCGGCCGGTGGATGTTCACGCCTTCAAGTGGTCCGAGAAAAGTGGACCAGAATCCGCCCGTTACCTTTGCTCCTGTTATAGCGTCAAGTGGTCGGGAAATCTCCGACCCCCAAGTAGTCGGGAAACTCCCGACCAGTTCATCGCCGCAAGTGGTCGGGAAAATTCCGACCACCAATGGTCGGGAAATCTCCGACCACTTGCGAGCCTGTATAAGAACCTCTCAAGAAAAGAACGAATCAAGAACTAGGCAAGAAGTGGCCGTCGCCGCCCTCCCAGAAAACACTCCCAACATGGCAGTAAGCCAAAATGGCGATATCGACTCCAAGCAACTCCAAGGCCCAAAACGCGAACTTCAGGAGCCTGGCTGGCTGCTCGCTGACGAACCTGCGCCGTTCGTCGTGGCTGATCCGGTTCTGCTGGCCTCATGGCGGCAACGTCACCCTGCGGAGTCAACGGAAAGGTTCCAGCGTGGAACCTGGCCGGAGCCCATCCCCGCAGCCCAAAGTTCAGTTTCCGTCAAACGGCTGGACGCGCCATGATGTGCCCGCTGAGCGCCTGCTGGTTGGTACCGGGATGCCACCAGCGGTTTGTTCCTACTCACTCGACAGCGGCGACTATGGAGCTGTTGTGCGCTGAGCGCGGCATGAACGTCGGCTGCGCTCATACCAGCCTCGCCTAAGTTTTAATGCAAAAGGACCCTTTTGTATTAGCATGAGGATGTGACTAGAGACCAAATGAAGCGCGTTCTTGGCTACGTTCGGGTGTCCACGACCGAGCAGGGCGACAGTGGCGCAGGCCTGGAGGCCCAGCGCCGAGCGATCCAGCAGCGCGCCGCTGAGCGTGGCTGGCAGATCGTCGCGATCCGTCAGGACATAGGATCGGGCCGAACCCTCAACGGCCGCCACGCGCTGAAGCAAGCACTGTCGGAGCTTAAGGCCCACGGGGCCGATGGGCTGGTGGTGGCCAAGCTGGACCGCCTTTCACGGTCAATCCACGACTTCAGCGGGTTGCTGGAGATGTCTCGGAAGCAAGGCTGGGCGCTGGTCGCGCTTGACTTTGACCTAGACACATCGACTCCAGCCGGTGAGCTGGTCGCCAACGTGATGGCGTCGGTGGCTCAGTGGGAGCGCCGGATCATCGGCCAGCGCACGAAAGAGGGTCTGGCCGTCAAGCGCGCTCAGGGTGTCCGTCTAGGACGACCGCGTACGGTGCCGCCGGAGCTTGAGCACCGGATCATTCAACGGCGCCGCGCCGGGAGTAGTTTCGCGGCCATCGCCGCCGAGCTGACAACAGACGGGATCCCCACGCCAATGGGTGGTTCGGCGTGGTCGTGGGCGACGGTTCAGCGGGTTGTTCGTCGCCACCTCAGCGAAACCGTACGGCGCCGATAAACACCTCCAGGCCACAACTAGGACGCTGAGCGCGAAAAACTCATACGTCCCTTCGTCTGCCCCCGTCCCAATTCGCGCAGGTCGTTCGAGATCCCGAATGACATAGGAAACGTCTGCGCTCGGCATAGTTGGCTCTCTCGCCTACCAACCACCCCCCACGCGCCTCAAAGGCAGAGGCCCGATGCAGATGAACACCCCACTGCGACCGGCACTGGCGGGTTCTCGACGAGCAAGGGCAATGCCCGCGCTGCGAGGCAAGGCCCAATGGCGCATACGTCGAACTGGACGCACTCCAATGCCGGCTATCTCGCCGGATTCGGTTGATTTAGAGGCCGGAAATGACCAGTAAGCGACTCTCGGCAGCCGAGCAACGGCAACGCGAGCAAGCGGCTCTCAAGCACGGTCTCCGCGCCAAGTCGAGTAACGCGCTGCGGGTCCGCAACTACCGCACGACACGCCTGCTTACCCGCCTCCAGGAGATCATGGCCGACCTTGGCCGTCCGATCCAGGAGGCTGAACTACCCGCGTCACGCGCCTGGGCACAGCAGGAGGTGCTCGCCACCGATCTATTCGCCGCGTTGCAGGCAGGCAGGGGCGGAGAGAAGGCGCTGGAGCAATACCTGGCCGTCCGTCGCCTCCAGCTCACCTACGCCAACGCATTGGGCCTCACCCCAGCCGCCAGAGCAGCTCTCGCCGCCACTGTCACGGGTGCCGTTGGCCTGGCCGCTCAGCTCGCCCAACGTCGCGCCGCTCTGGAGGCGAAGTAGTGGACCTAGACCGCTATCTCTCTGACCCGACCGCACTCATCGCGGATCATTTCGTGCTGGAGACCGGCGAGACCTACGGCGCCTGCATCCAGAAATGGCAGCGGGAGTTTTTCGAGGCGATCTTCGCCATCGAGACTGACGGCCGGCCGGTCTATCGCTTGCTCTACGACGAGCGCCGACGCGGAGAGAGTAAGACTGAGGATATGGCGGCCGCTGCGGTCGCTGACTTGCTGACCGGGCCGCCGCGCCACCGCTCCTACGCGGTCGCCGGTGACGCCGAGCAGGCCGCGTTGATCCTCGACTCAATCCAAGGCTTCAAGGCGCGCTCTGCCGTGCTGAGCGGGCTACAAGTCGGCAGGTCTCTCGTCCTCAACCCCGCGACGGACAGTCAGCTCATCGTGATGAGCAGTGACGACCGCACAGCCTTCGGAGTTCGTCCGCGCAAGGTCTATTTCGATGAGCTGTCCCTCCAGGTCGATGATCGGCTGTGGGTCGCGTTCTGGTCAGCGATCGGCAAGCGACCGGCTGCGCAAATGATCGCCGTGAGCATGGCCGGTTTCGACTTCAGCTCCATCGGCTGGCAAGTGCGCGAGCAGGCGGCCAAGTCCGACCGCTTTTACTTTCACTCTCGCGAAGGTTCGGAACTGGCGCCGTGGCTGCGCGCTGAGGATATGGAAGAGCAGCGCGCCACGCTGCACCCCGCGGACTACGCTCGGTTCTGGGAGTGCCGCTGGACGCAGGCGGCCGGCACCTGGATCAGCAAGGAGATGTACGACGCGGCTGAAGTGGGCGCTGAGCCAAGAGGCGGAGAGCAGCAATTCACCTACTACGGGGCCGTCGACGTTGGACTCGTCCACGACGCGACTGCGGTTGCGGTCTGCCACCTCGACGGTGATCGGGTGGTCCTGGATCACCTGGCCACACTCCAGGGTTCGCGGTCGAATCCGGTGGAACTCGGCGTCGTCGAGGAGCTGGTCCTCGAGCTGAGTCAGCGGTTTCAGGTGTCCAAGTGGATTTTCGAGAGCCCGCAGGCTGTCGGATCGGTCCAGCGCCTCCAGCAGCGCCTCGGGGTTCAGCAGGTCGTGTCGCGGTGGCCGACTTCCGGGACACAGGCCGCACTTTTTGGCAACCTCTATCGTCTCTTCGCGAATCACCGCCTCGTTCTCTTTCCTCATGAGCAGCTCCGCCGCGAGGTATTGAACTTGGTCACCCGCGTCGTGGGCGGCCGGATGAAGGTTGTGGACTCCAGCGCGGTCCATCAAGATCACGTCGTTGCGCTGGGCATCGCGGCCGAGCAGTGCGTGAACCGAAAGTCGGCAACCGTCGTCCCGCCAGTGCTGATGTTCAGACCGTCCGTCGCCTCTCTGACGAGTGACGACGGGACGCGCTCGGCGAGCTGGTAGTCCCGCGGCGGCGGTCTCGCCAATGCGCCGTCTGTGTCTCGGCGACGTAGGTCTCGAACTTCTCTTCAGGGATGGAGGCTATGGCTTGCCAGCGAGAGGACTGGTAGCGCTGAATGCCGTAAGAATCAAGTGACAGCGTGTCACTTGATTTCCGGTCTCCCCCGCGTCCCAGTTGCGGTTCGGCAGCCGGCAGCTCCCCAGCTCGTCGCCTTGCGCGGAGTGCGACTTCAGCCGCCTGGTTTTGAACCTCCTGTGAGGCACCAGCCTTTTCTGCGAGGTACTTGATGGCGTCGGCGCGCTTGGTGAGCTGCGCCGCCTCGCGTGGAAGTCCGCGGCGCTGCTCCGATCCTCCGAAAGACTCTGCTTGAGGCGGCTTCTCCTCCGCCTCGCAGAGTCCTTCGGGGTAGGCGGTTTCTCCCTTCCCGCCGAGTGTCGGGGTCGTGGGCAGGCATTCCCGCGGTCCCGGCATCCCGACCCCTGTCATCCCAGGCCCAGTTCCCCAGAATCATCGTCCCTTGGAGGACAACACCAATGACCACTACCCATGTAGACCTCGACGACGCCGCAATCGACGAAGCAGCGTTCGTCGCCGCCATCACCGACCCCAAGCACCTTGCGGCCGATCACGGAACAAGCATCGGCGGTGTGGCTGCCCCGCCGGACCCGCTGGCGGCGATCCCCGCGCAGCACCGCGGCAAGTACCGCGAGCTGGCCTATCGCGTCAGCCAGGGCGACTCGAAGGCAGAGGCCGAGCTTTCGAAGCTTGAAGGCCAGATCGCCGACGCGGAGCGCCTGGAGCGCCGCCAGCTGGCGGCGCAGGCCGAAGAGCATCGGCGCGCCGAAGAAGCAGCAGAGAAGCGCGCCGCGGCCGTGCGCAAGGCCAAGGAGCGCCACCACGCGCAGCTCGTCGCGAAGCGCGAGGAGTCGTTCGCCGAGATCGAGGCTGCGACCGAGACACTGGCAGGCGCGGTGCGCTCAGCCCTGGCGGTCGATCAGGAAATCTGGAGCCTCGCACTGCGGCTCGGCTGGAGCCCAGAGCGCCGGACGTCGAACCGCATCACGAACTACGTGGGCACCCAGCTCGGGCGCCTGGGCGGCGGTCTTGGTGACATGCCGACGCCTACGCACTCGTCCCTGCGCGGACCGCTGACAACCAAGACGAGCAAGGAGTAACCCCCAATTGAAGCGTTCGAACGCACCCATAGTTCCGACCCTGCGCGCCCTCGCGCTTGACCACGTCGCCGGCATCGCGAAGGCACTGCGCAAGAATGATCCCACCCTGACCGAACCGCAGTCCATCGCCCGAGCGTGGCTGACGCCTGAGGGTCGCGAGGCGCACCGGATTTACAACGATCCCAGATCCCGCCTCGCATGGCCACAGGCACTCGCGGACATCGCGAAGGCGGCGAAGCCCAAGTGAAAATCAGCATCGACCATCTCCGCTTTGCGACCAAGCGCGCCTACCGACGCGAAATCGTCAAACGCCTTGCCGCGGAGCGCGGCAGTGAGCTAGTCCTCGACCTCACGCACGACGCCGACCGCCGTTGCTGTTCCATCCAGTCCGAGCGCCGCGTGGGTGCGTGGTTGTATGTCGCGCTACTGGGCCGCGGGGTCCGCGTGGTCGCAGAGGTGACTCGGTAAAAATGTCAACGCTCGCCACGCTGAAGATGCTCCTCGTCGCCGACGTCAGCGGCGTAACCGCGGGCCTAGGCAAGGCGGAGGGGGCTATCAAAGCCTTTGTCGCGAACCCTGGTTTCGGCGCGGCTCGAATGGGCATCGTCGGCCTGGGACTGGCCGCGGTCGCAGCAGGCGGCTTGGCGGTCAAGATGGCGGGCGACTACCAACAGGCTGCCATCCAACTGGTCACCGGTGCGGGCGAGTCCAGGTCGAACCTGAAGATGGTCACGGACGGCATCCTTCAGATGTCGACCCAGGTCGGATTCTCGGCTCAAGACCTCATCCGTTCGATGTACGTGGTCGAGTCCTCTGGCCATCACGGCGCCGACGGGCTGCTCGTGCAGAAGGCGGCGGCGGAGGCAGCCAAGGCAGGTAACGCCGACCTCGGTTCGGTGACCAACGCCCTGACTTCGATCATGGCCTCGTACCACCTCGAAGGCCAGGACGGCATCAGGATCGCCAATGAGCTGATCGCCACTGAGCAATCAGGCAAGCTCCGCATGGACGACTTGGCCAACTCACTGTCGGCGGTCGTCCCGCTGGCCTCGTCCGTACACATCGGCTTTGATCAGGTCGGCGGTGCCATCGCCACCATGACCAACCACGGCGAGAGCGCGCAGAACGCCTCCCAGAACCTGGCCAACGGCATCCGCTCCTTGATTAACCCCAATTCCGTCGCGGTCAAGAGCATGGCTCAAATGGGCGTCAGCGCGGTCGACGTCAGCCAGAACATCGGCAAGCGCGGACTGACCGGCACCATCGGGATGCTTGAGCAGGCCGTGATGCAGCACATGGGTCCGGCTGGTCTCGTGATCCAGAGCTCCTTCAACCAGTCCAAAGCGGCTGCACAGGACGCCCAGATCATGCTCTCTAAGCTGCCACCGAGCCTGCAAACACTCGGTCGCGAGTACCTGAACAACCAGATCACCCAAAAGGAGTGGATGAAGGCCCTCAAGGGCTCGGACTCCATGACCTACAACCTCGGCCGACAGTTCTCGGTGACGGCCAAAAATGCCAATGGCTTCAACAGCTTCTTGAAGTCCGGGTCGCCAGACGCGATGACCTACACGGCGATCCTCGCCAAGATGATGGGCGGCGCCACCGGCCTCAATGTGGCCCTGATGCTGGGCGGCGGGTCGATGCCGCAGTTCCAGCAGAACGTCCGCAACATCGGCGACGCCGCCAAGCGCACCGGCAAGGACGTTCACGAATGGGACCTAGTTCAGTCCGGACTCAACTTCAAGATGGCGAACGCCAAAGACGCTCTGGGGGTGGCGGCCATCCAGATCGGTACGAAGCTCTTGCCTGCGGTCTCGGCGTTCCTGGACAAGGCGACGCCGTTGGTCCCGGTTGTCGTCGGCCTCGGGCTTGCCTTCGCTGACAAGATCGTGCCGGCGGTTACCACTCTGGCGCCGTTCATAGGCGCGGTGGCCGGAGCGTGGGCGCTGTGGAACGCCGGCCTGCTGATTACTAAGGGCATCGGCATCGTGTCGATGATCCTGGAATTCGTGAGCGGAATGAGCCTGGCCGGAATCGCCTCCAACGCCATGGCTGTCGCGCAGTGGGCTCTGAACGTCGCTATGTACGAAAACCCAATTGGCGTGGTCCTCATCGGGCTCGCCGCGCTCGCCATTGGGTTCATCTGGGCCTACAAGCACATCGCCGTGTTCCGCGACGGAGTGAACTACGTGTGGGACGCCCTCAAGCGCTTCGGCGGATTCGTCAGCGGCACCATCTGGCCGCTTTTGCAGCACATCCCTCTGATCGGGATCTACGTTGGCCTGTTCAAGCTCGTCACGCACTGGAAAGTGGTTTGGATCTGGATTCAGGGCGAGCTGCTCATGCTCCAGCTCAAGTTCCACCAGTTCGTGGCCAAGATCGTCGGTTTCTTCAAGTGGCTGTACGACCACAACTACTACTTCAAGGATCTCGTTGACGGCATTCGCAACCTATGGCAGACCGCGCAGAAAGACGCTCAGACGGTCTGGAACGCGATCACCGGATTTCTTGGTGGCGTCTGGAATGCCATCTCAGGCACAACTCAGACGGTCTGGAACGCCATCACCGGCTTCCTGAGCGGCGTCTGGCAGGCTGCCCTCGCGTTGGCAAGCCGCGTCTGGGGCGCGATCAGCGGCGCCATCGGCGGCAAGCTCCACGAGGCCTGGGATGCCGTGACCAAGATCGCCGGTCAGATCGGCGATGTGCTTGGCGGCCTGGGCGACGCAGCCCTGAAATGGGGTGAGAACCTCATTACACAGCTCATCCAGGGCATCACGAACAAGGTCGGTGACGTTGGAAATGCGGCCGGAAAGATCGCAGGTCAAATCTCCAAGTTCCTCGGCTTCCACTCACCGACTGAGGCGGGGCCGGGTGCGGACGCCGACAAGTGGATGCCGAACCTGGTCACCATGATGGCCGGCGGCCTGAGCGCCCACCGTGGTCGCCTCGGGCTGGCCGCCAGCGGCCTGGCCGGTGAGTTGTCTGGGGCATTCGCCGGTCCCCGGAGCTTGGCTCTCGGAGCCACGATGACACCTGGCGGAAGCGGTGACATGCGCGACGTCCAGGCCACCCTGGACAGAATCCTGCAGGCCCACCTGGAGCTCCTCCAGGCAATCAAGCACGGTGCCGACATCACAGGCATCGAGGCCAAGTTGGTCTCACTCATCGACAAGGCCCAGCGCGGCAACCGAAAGGGTGTCCGCCTCGGCTACGGAGCTGCCTAATGCCTGGAAGTGCATTCCCCAAAGCTGAAGTGGCCGCGTGGCGCTATGGGGGGAGCTATCTGAGTTGCAGCTTCCAGTGCCATGACCCGGCGGGAACGGTGATTACCGCAGTGCCAGATCCGACCGACGAAATAGACAATCTTGGAGTCGGCGTCACATGGAGCGTTGTCTCAACCGGAGGGCTTGTTCATTTCGACTTCATCTGCTACACCAACGGTCACTGGACGTCGCGGCGCGCCTCCGACGACACATCACAATAACCCGGGAAGGCCGGGGGTTCTCCCCCCGGCCTTCTTTTTGTACGGGGCGACCCTACGCGGCCCGCAGCACCGCTTTGGGGTCGAGATCGAGCGCGGTCAGGATGCGCCGCAGGGTCGCCAGATTGACCCGCTGACCGTCCACGACAAAGCTGCCGCCGTGATAGGTGACAGCCACTGTTGCCGCGCTCACCGGCTCACCTGCGCCAAGATCTCGCTGACCCGGAAGTAGGTGGGCGGCGGGCAGGCTGGGATGTCGAGGAAGGCGTCGAAGTCCAGCACGCTGGACCAAGCCTCGGCATTGAGGGTGTGGCCGTGAATCTGACCCTTGTGCGCCCAGCGCCTCAGGGTGCTCGGTGCGATCTGAAGCATCTGCGCCACCGAGTTAAGGGATCGTAGGCGGTCGAGGTTCGCCTGGTGGGTCTCCGAGTTGTGGGCGATCTGTAGTCGGTCGAGGTTTGACATTGTCGAAACTCCCTTCGTGAAAACGTGGACGTGGAAGGGGGTCCTCCTCCTACGCGAAACGTGCCGGCAGTCCTCGGGCCAAGGACTTGTGTGAGACGCCGACCTGCTGGAAACCGTAGCACAGGTGTAGAGTGACGTGGGATACGATGAGGAGACGTTGATGCCTTCGAAGTGGATGACCGTAAAAGAGGCAAGCCAGTACCTCCGTATTGACAGGACCACCCTGTATCTCTACTGCCGCCGCGGTCTGCTGCGCTGGTACGACCTGAGATCTGGCCGTGGCCGCCGCTTCAAACAGGAGGATCTCGACGCATTGCTGATCCCGTCACAACCCACAGACGAGGGCGCCTCGACCGAATGACCACTGCGCTCATCTACGTCAGGCAGAGCCGCCACAAAGACACGGAGCGCACCGTCAGCCCGGAAGTCCAAGAGAACGCCTGCCGCAGCCTCCCTGCGGTGGCCGTGTGTGACTCCATCGAGGTCTACAGCGACCTGGATGTCAGCGGCGGCAAACTGAAGGGTCGGGCTCGGTTCCTTGCCCTCCTGGAGCGCATCCAGGGCAGCAGCGTGGCTGTAGTCGCCTGCTATGACCAGTCCCGGGCCTTCCGCAACACACAGGATGCGCTCACGTTCTACGCGCTGATGGAGAAGCGCCCCGACATCAAAGTCGCCTTCGTCCATGGACGTTTCGATCGCACGCCGGCCGGAGAGTTCACATACACCGCAATGGCCGCAGCACACTCGATGGAGCGGCGGATGACCGGCGAGAAAATCAGGGCCGCCTACGCCTACCGCAACGCACAAGGCGCGGCCACTGGTCCAGCACCGTACGGCTACCGGCGGACGACTCGTGGCACTTTGGAAGTCGTGGAGCCGGCGGCATCGGTCGTGCGGCGTGTCTTTCAGGACTACGCAACAGGCATGTGGAGTGCTCGCTCATTGGCGGCCCGGTTGAATGACGAGGGCATCGTCAAGGGCTCGCGCCACGGTCTGGGCTGGCTCCCTGACACCCTGGTCGACATCCTCAGGAACCCCGCCTACGTTGGCAAGACGTACAGCGTCAGCCGCCGGCGACGCGAAGGCGAGCTGATCCGCGCCGAGTGGCCGGCCATCGTGGACGAGGGCTTGTTTGTCCGGGTGCAAGCCACTTTGAAGACCAACGCGCCTGGACCTGGTGGTGCTCCGCGCCACGACTATGTGTTCTCCCGCCTTCTTGTCTGCGCTAGCTGTGGCCGGCTGATGCGAGCCATGACCGACCACAACCGCGTGTACTACCTCTGCCGGCGTGACCTGGTGACGAGGTGCGGGCGCCAAGCTGTGCGCGAGGAAGCGCTGTTGCCGTGGGCCTCCTTCCTGTTTGAGCGGCTGGACTCACGTGAGGGCTACGAGGCAGCTAGGGCCGCGACAGGTCGAGTGCGAACCCTGCCGGGTACCCTGGAGCGCATCGAGGACAGCCTGAAGCGTCTCAAGAGCCTCTACGTGCGCGGGTTGATGCCACAGGATGAGTTTGAGCGCGAACTGGCTCACTTCGAGAGATTGCGCGCCGAGCTGGCGGCACGGGCCACCCCTCCCGCCCCGACCATCAAACTGGAAGGTCTCTCAGCCGCCTGGAAGCGCGGCAACTCGGTGGAGCGCCGAAAGCTGCTGCTGAAGTTCTTCGCCCGCTTCTACGTCCGCGACGGCAGGATCGACCATTACGTCCCCAGAGCTGACCGGGTTGATGAGGTCGAAGGTCTAGTCAGCCTTGCGACTGGCGGCCAGCCAGAGGTTGAAGTGTTGGCACCCATTCCCCAGACTGGCCGATCCGATTTTATTGCCAAGAGCGGAGCGGGAGGGATTTGAACCCTCGAGGCCCTTGCGGGCCTACGGCATTTCCAGTGCCGCGCCCTCGACCGAGCTAGGCGACCGCTCCGCCCGAAAGTCTACCTACGACCTTGGCGCCACCTGGGCCGCCGACGATGCATGTGTCGGTCATGCCCACGAACAAACCGTGCTCGACGACGCCGGCGGTCCTCTTCAACACCTCGGCGAAACCCGCCGGATCCTTGATCCCGCCCTCCACCATCAGGTCCAGGATCAGGTTCCCGTTGTCGGTGACGTAGGGCGCCTCCTCCCCACCTCTCAGAGTCAGGCTCGCCCCCAATGACGTCAGGCGTTCCGCGGTGGTGCGCCACAGGAATGGCAGCACCTCGACCGGCAGCACGCCGGCACCGAGCTCTTTGACCACCTTCGACGCGTCGACGACGACGATGAAGCGCTTGGAGGCGGCGGCGACCAGCTTCTCGCGGAACAGCGCCCCTCCCCGGCCCTTGATCAGGTTCAGGGCGCTATCGACCTCGTCCGCTCCGTCGACCGCAATGTCGATCTGGCCGACCAGCTCCTGGACGATCGGGATTCCATTCTCGGCCGCGAGCTCGGCGGTGGCTCGCGAGGTCGGCACACCCCGAATCTTCATCCCGCCCTCGACCAGGCGCCCCACGCCCTCGGTGAAGTACCGCACCGTGGAACCGCTGCCCAGGCCCAGCAGCATGCCGTCCTGGACCAGCTCCAGCGCCCTCTCGGCCGCGGCCCTCTTGAACTCCTCCTGCTCAGTCAAGGGCGGCACGGATGGCCCGCAGGCCCGCGGCGACGCCCTGCTTGTGCCCGAACACCGCGCTGCCCGCCACCAGCACCGTGGCGCCGGCTTGGACCACCAGGGGGGCGGTTCGCGCGTCGATGCCCCCGTCGACTTCGATCTCCACCTCCGCGGACAGAGCGCGCAGGCGGCGGATCTTCTCCGGGCTATGGGTGATGAACCTCTGGCCGCCGAATCCCGGCTCGACGGTCATCACGTTGACCAGGTCGATGTAGGGCAGGATCTCTCGCAGGGCCTCGACCGGGGTGGCGGGATTGATAGCCACGCCGGCCTTGGCGCCGAGGTCTTTGATCGCCTCGACCGTCCGGTACAGCGACGTCGTCGCCTCGACCTGCACCTCGATGAGGCTCGCGCCAGCCCTGGCGAACATCTCGACGAACAGCTCCGGCCGCTCGACCATCAGGTGCGCCTCGATCGGCAGCTCGGTGACGCGGCGCACCGCCTCGACCACCAGCGGGCCGAACGTCAGGTTGGGGACGAAGTGGCCGTCCATGACGTCGACCTGGATCCGGTCGGCGCCAGCCGCCTCCGCCTCTTTCACCTGCTCGGCCAGCCGGCCGGCGTCCGCGGACAGGATCGACGCGACGATCTCGATTCGGCGCATACCGCCCCTCACCCCAACCCTCTCCCCAAAGGGGAGAGGGAGAACCGACCCCGCGCCGATGGGGGGAGGGAGAAGACGAGCAGCCTTCTCACTGACCCGCTGCGGCTCGGTCCAGTAGCCATCGTGCGCTCGCAATCATCCCGGATGGCACCTCCTGGCGTTTGGCTCGCGCGACCGCGTCCGCCTTCCCCGAGCCCGTGGCCAGGATGATCACCCGGCGCGCCGCCTGCAGCGCCGTCAGCGTCAGCGTGACCCGCTGCGGCGGCGGCTTGGGCGCGTCGTGGATCCCGACGGCCAGCCCTGGCGCCCTCAGCGCCACATGGCCCGGGAACAGCGACGCGGTGTGCCCATCCTCCCCCACTCCCAGCAGCACCACGTCCAAAGGCGCAACCGCCTCGATCACGCGGGCGTACGCCCTCGCCGCTGCGTCCGGCCCCAGCTCTCCCGGCATGCGGTACACCGTCGCAGGCGCGACGCGGTCGAGCAGCGACTCGCGCGCCATGCGGTAGTTGCTGTCCGGGTGGTCCGGGGGCACGCACCTCTCGTCGCCGAACAGGACCGCGACCCGGCCCCACGCGACCTCCAGGCGCGAGAGCAGCTCGTAGCATTGCCGCGGCGTCGTCCCGCCCGCCAGGACGAGCGTGCGCGCGCCCTCGCGCAGCGCCGCCGCGATGTCCGCCGCGGCTGCCGCCGCCACGTCCTCAGGCGTCTCGAGGACTCTGAACTCGGCCATCTATAGGGCGCGCATCAGCTCCGCCGCCGCCGACAGAGAGCGCGCCTGCACGCGGTCGTGGGCACCCGCGGACAGAAGGCCGAGCAGCAGCGCCGCGTCGTCCTCCGGCTCGACCCGCTGGACGTGGCGCAGCGTCTTGGTCCCGCCGATGTCGATCAGCGTCAGCAGCACCTGCGCTGTGTCCTGGCGCCGCCGCTCACGCACGAGGACGGTGGGGCGCGCCGGAAGGCTCTCGCCCGGCGGCTCCCCCGTGGCCGTGTGATGCAGCGCCTGGCGGTTCTCGTCCAGGACCCCCCGGTGCCGGGCCGCGTTGCGCTGCGCGATCTCGAGCCCGGCATCGTCCTCGCCGCCGGCGGGGTGGAGTGATCGGAACCCGGCCGGCCCGGCGTCCGGCGCCATGCGGCGCGGCCGGTCCGGGTCGCGCTGCACCGACAGCTGGAACGTCCTTCCCCCCGACGAACCACCGATGCGGACCGCGCTCACCTCCCCGGGCGCGAGGTGGGCCTTGGTCACCGACCTGAACGCCACCTCCAGCCGCCGCCCGGCCCCGGTGGCGAAGTGGGCCACGACCACGCCTCCGGCGCCACCAGCGGCTCGCTGCAGCTTCCAGCCGAGCGCCGACGCGAACCAGCCGATGAGCAGCGCCGCCGCCACCCGGTTGCCCCGACCCTCGCCCGCGTAATCGATCCCCAACCCGGAGAGGCCGCTCAAGAACGCCCGCCGGTCCGCCGGCCCGAAGAACTGGGCGATGCTCTCGCGCCAGGGCGTCAGCCGCGCCCACTGGAAGTCGGCGACGCCCAGGCCCCGGTGCGAGCTCGCCGCCAGCCGCGACAGGCCGAGAAACGAGTGGTACGGAGCGTCGAACCGCGACGAGTCGACGACCAGCGCGTCGCAGATCCGCAGCGCGTCCTCGAGCTCCCTGGCGCCGAACGGCGGCGTGCCGAGCCACCACAGGTAGGTGGGGATGCCGCTCAGCAGCATCGGGTCGACCAGCGCGGCCAGGTGCTCGCCCGCGGCTCCGCGAACGCGCAGCGTGACCAGCTCGAACTGCACCGCGCCCGCGGACGCGGGCTGGTGGGTGCCGGTGGTGATCGCCGCTTCGATCCTGCCCATCGGCATGTCCGGCTGATCGCGGATGACGATCGCCAGAGACGGATGGTGGATCGCGATCGCCCGGCTCGCGCGCTGAGCGCGTCGCTCGTCCGACTCGGTCGCGGTGACGCCGACCAGGGTCATCACGCAGCTCCGCGGGTGGGGCTGCTCCTCGTCGCCCAGCGCCGCCGCCGCGAACTTTTTGCGAATGCCGTTCAGCGCATTCAGAACGTCGCCGATCGTCACAGCTTCGCCCTGCCAATCGAGGCCGGGCGCCGGCCTGACGGTCGCACTCACGGCCGGTGCCACTCGCGCCCGTCCGCCTGCAGCAGCTTGGCCGCCGGCGCCGGTCCCCACGTGCCCGCGGCATACATCGACAGCGATGGGCGGTCGTCACGCCACGCGGCCTCGATGGGGTCGATGAGCTTCCAGGCCGCCTCCACCTCGTCCGCTCGGGTGAACAGCGTGGGATCGCCGATCATGCAGTCGAGCAGGAGGCGCTCGTACGCCTCCGGCGTCTCGGCCAGAAAGGAGGTCACGTACTCGAAGTCCATGGCCACGTTGCGCAGGCGCAGGCCCGCGCTCGGCACCTTGGCGCCGAATCGGAGCGAGATCCCCTCCTCCGGCTGGATGCGCAGCGTGATCGCGTTCGGATCCAGCTCCCGCATCGCCTCGCTGCCGAACGTCATGTGCGGCGGCCGCTTGAACCGGATCCATATCTCCGTGACGCGCTTGGGCAGCCGTTTGCCCGCCCGGATGTAGAACGGGACGTTCGCCCACCGCCAGTTGTCGACGAAGAGCCGCAGGGCGGTGAAGGTCTCGGTCAGCGAGTCCGGGGCGACCGCGTGCTCCTCCCGATAGCCCTCGACGTGCTCGCCGAGCACCCAGCCCTTCGTGTACTGCCCGCGCACCGTGGAGTGAGCGACGTCCCCGTCGAGGACCGGCCGGATGGCGCGCAGCACCTTCACCTTCTCGTCCCGCACCGCGCCGGCCTCGAACGCCAGCGGCGGTTCCATCGCCACCAGCGCCAGCAGCTGCAGCGCGTGGTTCTGGACGATGTCGCGCAGCGTGCCCGCCTTGTCGTAGTACCCACCGCGCATCTCGACCCCGATCTCCTCTGCCGCCGTGATCTGCACCGAGTCGATGAGGTTGGAGTTCCACACCGGCTCGAAGATCGAGTTGGCGAAGCGGAACGCGAGGATGTTCTGGACGGTCTCCTTGCCCAGGTAGTGGTCGATGCGGAAGACCGAGTCCTCGTGAAAGACGCGTTGCACGATCCGGTTGAGCTCGCGCGCCGACTTGAGGTCGGAGCCGAAAGGCTTCTCGACCACGATGCGGTGAAAGCCCGCGCCCGCCGTCATTCCCGCCGCCTTCAGCTGCTCGGTGATGGCCTCGTACGTCGGCGGCGGCGTCGCGCAGTAGAACACCCGGTTGCCCGCCACATGCCTTGAGTGGTCGAGCTCGTCGAGCCTTCGCTGCAGGGCTTTGAAGTCATCGAGCTTGCCGAAGTCCACCTTGACGTAGGAGACGCAGGCGAGGAAGGACTCGAGCACGCCGGCATCGACGGGCTGCGTGCGGGAGTGCTGTGTGATCGTCGCCGCCGCACGCTTGCGGAACGCCTCGTCGGTCAGGTCGTCGATGGCGGCGCCGACGACGGCGAAACCCGCCGGCAGCAATCGCTGCTTGGCCAGGTTGTACATCGCCGGCAGGAGCTTCTTGCCGCTGAGGTCGCCCGTGGCGCCGAAGATGACCATGAGAGAGGGCTCGGCGACGCGATAGTCGTGTAGGCCCTCCGCCAGCGGGCTGGGTGCGATCGTCATCGGCGGACGCGATTCACTTTGAGCCGGACTTGACGTTCCCGCCACTCACCCTGATTCTCTCCTCGAGGGCGAGAGGGGATGCCGTATTTCTCACCGCTCGGAGCCGGCGTCCTTGACCACGGCGTGTCCACCGAATTGCTGACGCATCATAGCCAGCATCCGGTCGCCGAAGGTGTTCTCCATCCGGCTTCGGAAGCGGGCGAAGAGCGACTGCGTGATGACCGCCGCCGGCACCGACTCCTCGATCGCCGCCTCGACCGTCCACCGCCCCTCGCCCGTGTCCTCCACATAACCCTTGATGGTGGCGAGCTCGGGATCGGCTTGGAGGCCGTTGGCGATCAGGTCCAGGAGCCACGACCGCACCACGCTGCCCGTGCGCCAGGCCTCGGCGATCGAGAGCATGTCCATGCCGGGGAACGCCTTGGACAGCTTCATGATCTCGAAGCCCTCCGAATAAGCCTCCATCAGCCCGTACTCGACGCCGTTGTGGACCATCTTGACGAAGTGGCCCGACCCCACCGGTCCCGTGCGCACCAGGCCGCCGTCGTCAGGCGCGAGGTCCTTCAACAGCGGCAGGCAGTGGTCGTAGATCCCCTGCTCCGCACCGACCATCAGGCAGTAGCCGTTCGCCAGGCCCCAGATGCCGCCGGACGTGCCGGCGTCCATGTAGTGCATGCCCTTTGCCTGCACCCGCCCGGCATCCTCGAGCGCGGTCTTCCAGTTGGTGTTGCCGCCGTCGATGACGATGTCGCCCGGATCGCCCAGCGCCACCAGCTGGGCGATGGTCTGCGACGTCGGTTCGCCCGCGGGCACCATCACCCACATGATCCGGGGCCGGGTCTTGAACTTCTGGACGAACTCCTCCAGCGAATGGGCGCCCACCGCACCCTGCGCCTCGTGCGCCTTGACGGCGTCCGCGGAGTGATCGAACGCGATCATGTGATGGCCCCGCTTGAGCAGGCGCAGCACCATGTTGCCGCCCATCCGGCCGAGGCCGACCATTCCCATTTCCATATCTATATCTCTCCCGGGATGGGAGCTTAGGCCCCCACCCTGACCCTGCCCTCGAAGGGGAAGGGAACTCTCTACTTGATCGCTGATTTGACCGCGGTCGCCAGCGCCCGCCAGCCTGCCGCCGGCTGGCGCCCGAGCGTCACGCGCAGCACGGGCAGGCGGCGCGAGCTTAGCGACTGCAGGTCGCCCAGCGACTGCGACTGCTTGAGCACGGAGAAGCTGAACGGCTGGCCTGGGATGGCCACGTCGCGCGTGTCGTCCTGGACGATCTGCAGGAACAGGCCGGTCTTCGGACCGCCTTTGTGCAGCTGGCCGGTCGAGTGCAGGAATCGCGGCCCGTATCCCGCCGTGGTCGCGATGCGCATGCGGTCACGCACCGCCGAGCGGATGGCGGCGATCGCCGACTCGGATCCCGGCGTGCGCGCCGTGTAGGCCATGATCGCGAAGTAGGCGCCCGGCTTGGCGCGCGCCAGCAGCGCTTGGAGCCCGGCGAGCGACTCGGCCGCGGGCACCGACTCCGCCGCCGGCAGCTTGCCGCTGCTCTTGAACTTCGCCAGGACCTTCTTCGTGTTGTCCTTGGACTCCTGCACGTTGGGCTGGTCGAACGGGTCGATGCCGAGAATCGAGCCCGCGATGGCGGTCGCCACCTCCCAGCGGAGGAACTCGCCACCCAGGTCGAGCTTGTCCCGCAACGTCAGCGTCACCACCGGCTGGCCCGCCTTCTCCAGCGCCTGCACGGCGCGGTTGACCGGGTCGGAATCCATCCGGATGTGGACGAACACGCGGTCGTCGCCGTAGACCGCGGGCTTGCCCAGGGGCTCGCCCTCGACGGGCACGATCCCCTTGCCCTGCTTGCCCGTGCTCTCGGCGATGAGCTGCTCGACCCAGTAGCCGAACGTCGCGACCTTCGGCGAGGCGATGAGCGTGAGCTTGTTGCGGCCGCCGGCAGCGAGCCGGCCCAGGACCGCACCCAGCCACACGCCGGGATTGATGTTGACCGGCACCGAGTCGGCGCACGAGCTCGCCATCTCCATCGCCCGCTCGAGCATCTGCGTGACATCGACGCCCATGAGCGACCCGGGCACGAGGCCGAAGTAGCTCAGCGCCGAGTAGCGGCCGCCGATGTCCGGGGGGTTGGGAAAGATCCAGCGGAACCCGTGGTCCTTGGCGAGCTTCTCGAGCGACGTGCCGGGGTCGGTGATGGCGGCGAAGTGCCGCCCGGCCATGCCCGCGCGCCCGTTGATGTTGACCTGGTCCCAGAAGTAGGCGAAGTGCGAGAGCGTCTCGGTCGTCTCGCCGGATTTCGACGCGACGACGAAGAGCGTGTCCTGGATTCTGATCTTCGATCGGACGCCCAGGATCGTCGCCGGGTCGGTGGTGTCCAGCACGTGCAGCTGGGGATGGCCCTTGACGGCGCCGAACGTGTGCCGCAGCACGTCCGGGCACAGGCTCGAGCCGCCCATGCCCAGCAGCACGACGTCGGAGTACGTGCGGCCGTGCTTCGCCAGGTCGCGGAACTCCGCTCCGTGCTCGAGCATCTTCTCGGCGACGTTCAGCCAGCCGAGGCGGTCGCGGATCTCCTCGCGCTTCTTAGGGTCGGCGCTCCAAAGCGTCGAGTCCTTGGCCCACAGACGGCGCGCCGCCTCTTCCTTCTGCAGCTTGCCGAGCTGCGCATCGACGGCCGGCTGCAGCTCGCCCAGGCTGTGCCACTGCCGCGGCCCTTTCCCCGCCCTGATGTCCTTCGAAGCCTTGGCGAGCGTCGCGAGCAGGGTCTCGAACGACTTCGTGAACGCCTCGACGCCCTCGACCTCGAGCTCGCGCGTGACCTGGTCGAGGTCCACCCCGGCGTCCGCCAGCTGCTTCAGCTGGCGCTTGGCGAGCTCCACGTTCTCGTCCAGGCTGCGCCGGACCTCGCCGTGCTCCCGGAACGCGGCCAGCGTGGCCGGGGGAATGGTGTCGACGGTGTGCGAGCCGATCAGCTCCTCGACGTAGTAGGTGTCGGGGTAGCGCGGGTCCTTGGTCGAAGTGCTGGCCCACAGGCACCGCTGCGTCTGGGCCCCGGCCTTGCGCAGCCTGTCCCAGCGCGGGCCGCTGAACAGCTGCTGGTAGCGCTCGTACGCCCTTTTCGAGTTGGCGATGGCCGCCTTGCCGTACAGCCGCTCGAGAGCGCGCTTCTGGGCCGGGTCCGTGCTCAGCTGGACCTTCTCCGCCAGGAGCTTGTCGACCTTGGTGTCGACGCGGCTGACGAAGAAGCTCGCGACGCTGGCGACCTTGCGCAGGTCCCCGCCCCGCTCGTGCCATTTCTCCAGGCCCGACAGGTACGCCTCGACGACCTCGGCGTAGCGCTCGACGGCGAAGATCAGCGTGATGTTGATGTTGTGGCCCTTGGAGACCTGGTCGTAGATGGCCAGCAGCCCCTCTTTGGTGGCGGGGATCTTGACCATCACGTTCGGCCGGCGGCAGCGCTCGCGGAGGTCCTCGGCGAACGCGATCGTCCGCCTGGTGCTCGCGGCGACGGTCGGCGACACCTCGATGCTGACGAATCCATCCTGGCCCTTGGTCCTGTCGTAGACCGGCCGGAACACGTCGGCCGCGGCCTGGATGTCCTCGACCATCAACTCCCAGAGCATCTCGGCCGGTGTTCGTTTGGCGTTCACCAGCCGGACCATCGCCTCGTCGTAGTCGCTCGAGCCGCTGACCGCCTTCTCGAAGATGGTCGGGTTGGACGTGACGCCGGTCAGGCCCTCGTCGCGCAGCCGGGCCAGCTCGCCGGAGGTGATGAGCTGACGGCGGATGTTGTCGAGCCATAGGGACTGGCCGATCTGCTTAAGCTCCTTGAGCGGAGCCGGTCGGCGTGTGCTTTTGGTCGCCATCGCTCTACTTCGCCTGCAGCAGCTTGGTCGCCGCCGCCACGATGTGCCGGCTCGAGATGCCGGCCGCGTTGATCAGCTCATCGGGCTTGCCCGAGGTCGGGAGCCCCCTCACCGCCAGGTGCGCGACGCGCGGCGGGGCGTCGGCCGCCATCGCCTCCATCACCGCCGCCCCCAGCCCGCCCTCCGGGTAGTGGTCCTCGACGATCACGAACCTGCCCTTGGTCACGCGCGCCGCCTCGCGCAGCGTCTTGAGGTCGACCGGCTTCACCGAGTACAGGTCGATGACGCGGGCCGGGATCTTCTTCGCCGCCAGAGCCTCGGCGGCGGCGAGGCAGGCGTGCAGGGTGACGCCGGCGCCGATGAGCGCGACCTTGTCCTTGGCGCTCTGGCGCAGCACCTTCGCACCCCCCACGCGGAAGCTGTCGGCCGGTCCGTACAGGGTCGGATAGGCGCCGCGGGTCGTGCGCATGTACACGACGCCCGGCGTGTCCGCCATCAGCCGCGTGAGCTTCGCCGCCTGGTTGGGATCGCACGGGTAGAGCACCGTCGAGCCGTGGACCGCGCGCATCGCGGCCAGGTCTTCGAGCGCCATCTGCGACGGCCCGTCCTGTCCGATCTCGACCCCGGCGTGCGAGCCGACCAGCCGGAGGTTGGCCTGCGAGATGCCCGCCATGCGGATGAAGTCGTAGGCGCGGCTGAAAAACGCGGCGAAGGTGGAGGCGAACGGACGGTAGCCCCGCACGCTCATGCCCACCGCCGTGGCGACGAGCTGCTGCTCCGAGATCCACATCTCGAAGAACCGTTCCGGGTGGGCCTTGCCAAACTCGTCCGCGTGCGTCGAGTTGGACACCTCGGCGTCCATCGCGACGACGTCCGGAATGGCGGCCAGCGCCAGCAGCGCGTCTCCGTATGCCTTGCGCGTGGCGACCTTGGCCTCCTTCCCGTAGACGGGCAGGGTGACGGGCGGGGGATCGGCGTTCTTGGAGGCGCGCGCTGTCCGCTCCGGCCGGCTGGTCTTGACCTTGAGGTGCCGCAGGCCGCCGAGTGCCTTGATCGCCCGCTCCGCCATCTCGGGCGGCAGGGCCTTGCCGTGCCATCCGTCCTTGTTCTCGATCTCCGGGAAGCCCTTGCCCTTGACCGTCTTGGCGATGATCACGGTCGGTTTACCGGTGGCCGAGAGCACCTGGCCGAAGGCGCGGTCGATGGCGGTCACGTCGTGGCCGTCGATCACGATCGGGAAGCAGCCGAACGCCTCCACCCGGCGCCGGTAGGCGTCGAGGTTCCAGCCGAACTCGGTCTCGCCGCGCTGGCCGAGCCGGTTGATGTCGAAGATCGCGGTCAGGTTGGACAGCTGGTAGTGGCCGGCCTTGTCCAGCGCCTCCCAGATCGAGCCCTCGGCGAGCTCCGAGTCCCCGCACAGGGTCCAGACGTGGAACGGGAGCTTGTCGAGGTACATGCCGGCCAGCGCGACCCCGACCGCGATCGGCAGTCCCTGGCCGAGGGAGCCCGTCGCCACGTCCACCCACGGGATGGCCGGCGTCGGGTGGCCCTGCAGGCGAGAGCCGAACTCTCGATACGTCATCAGCTCGGCGTCGCTGACGGCGCCGACAGCCTTGAACATCGCGTAGCAGAGCGGCGAGGCGTGGCCCTTGGAGTAGATGAGGTGGTCGTTGTTGGGGTCCTTCGGCTTGGACCAGTCGTACTGCAGGTAGCGGGCGATCAGGACGGCGATCAGGTCCGCCGCCGACATGGAGGACGTCGGATGCCCCGATCCCGCCGCCGTGCTGCATCGGATGGAGTCGACCCGCAGCTGCTGACCCAACTGGCGAGCGAACTCGAGATCGGTGGTCGTTAAGGATTCGGTTACCGTCATCTCACTCCCTACCACTGCAGAGTGGCGACTGCCCACGGCGCGGCCGCGGGACCTGGCTGTGTGTTAGACCCAAGTCTACCGAGCCGTCGAATACGACCCTCCCGGCATCCACCACTCCAGCCCTAGGCTGTCAGATCCCCGTGCAGGCGGCTGAAGGACTGAGAAGGGGGTGTGCGCGTGGCGTTCGGAGGCCTCAAGCGATGTCGGTGGCGCCCCCTCTCCCCGCCGGGGAGAGGGCAAGGGTGAGGGGCGCGGGCTTGCTACCGCTGCGCGGCGAAAGATTTGTTGGTGATTTACCGGCCACCCTAGGCGCGACCGGTCGCCGCGGCGAGCTGTTCCACCTCCGTGACCATCCCGTCCAGGATCTTTAGGCCCGCGTCCCAGACGCCCGGGTCGGTGATGTCCATGCCGAGACGGCGGACCAGCTCGTTCGGCCGCGTCGACCCGCCGGCGGCCAGGAAGTCCAGGTAATCCTCGACGAAGGCGGGGCCGCGCTCCAGGAAGCGGTGGTACACCGACAGAGCGAGCAGGTTGCCGAACGCGTAGGCGTACACGTACCCCGGCGTGTGGACGAAGTGCCCGACGTAGCTCCACCAATCCTTGTGCTCGCCGGTCAGGATCAGGGCATCGCCGAACATCGGCTGGACCTTGGCCTGGTAGAGCTCGCCCAGCTGATCCACCGCGAGCTCGCCCTCGACGCGCCGCGCCGTGTGACACGCCTCCTCGTAGCGGTTGAAGGCCACCTGCCGGAAGACGGTCGAGAAGGCGTCCTCGCACTGGTTGCACAGCATCGCCAGGCGGATTTGGGGGTCCTTCTCCTCGGCCATGATGCGGTCGAAGGTCAGCGCCTCTCCAAAGACCGACGCCGTCTCGGCCAGCGTCAGCGGCGGGTGGAAATCGAAGATGTGCTGCTTCGACGCGAGGCGGTCGTGCAGGCCGTGGCCCAGCTCGTGCGCCAGCGTGAGCGCGTCCCGCAGCTTGCCGGTGAAGTTCAGCATGACGTACGGGTGGTGGTGCGGCGTCACCGGCATGCAGTACGCCCCGCCCGACTTGCCGGGCAGCACGGCGGCGTCGACCCAGTGGCGCGTGAAGAAGTCCTCGACCAGCGCGCCCGCGCGGGTGGAGAAGCGCCGGTACGCGCCGAGCACCAGCTCCTTCGCCTCCTCCCACGAGAGGTCGCGGGTCACCTCCTGGATCGGCGCGTATCGGTCCCACTCGTGGAGCGCGTCCACGCCGAGAAGGTGCTTTTTAACCCGGTAGTAGCGCACGCAGACGTCGTAGCGGCCGGTGACGGCCTCCACCAGCGCCGACACCGCCTCGTCGGAGGTCTCGTTGGCCAGGTTCCTCGACGAGATCCAGGTCGGGAAATGACGGAGGCGGTCGTCGATCGCCTTCTCCTGCAGGATGACGTTGAAGACGTAAGCGCGGGTCCGGATGTCGCGGCCCAGCGCGGTCGTGATCGCCCCGCTGGCGCGCCGGCGCACCTCGCGATCGGGCTCGCGCAGCAGGGTCAGCGCCTCCTCCAGGACCAGCTGCCGGCCGTCGAAATCGACGCGGATGCCGGCGCACAGCTCTTCGAACAGCCGCGTCCAGGCGGAGTTGCCGACCGGGCTGTAGTCGGTGAGGACGCGCTCTTCGGGCTCGGACAGCTGGTGCGGCCGGAACTTGCGCGCCTCCTCCACGGTGTGGCGGTAGGGCGCCGACCCGGGGTCCGCGTACAGCTTGGCTGCGTGCTCGTCGGAGACCTGCGCCAGTTCGAGGGGGAAGAACACGCCGTGCCGGCCGCGCTCCGCGTTCGCCTCGCGCACCCGAGCCAGCAGCCGCCCTGCAGCCGGGTCCTGCGTGTTCTGGCTGTGGAGCAGGTACGCGTACACCTCGGGCGTGGCCGCCGCCTCCTCATCCTCCGCGAGCTCGCGCATCATGGCGGCGAACTCCCGCGGCTCCAGCGTGGCGACCTTGCCCCTGTACTTCGCCTCAAACGCCTTCGCGCGCTCGAGCGCATGCGTCAGCCGCGCCTCGATCGCCGGGTCGGCCGGCGACGCGAAGAGGTCGTTGAGGTCCCAGCGGACCGCCTCGGCGCCTGTGGGAACTGCTCGGAACACGGGCCGTCAGGATAAGCGGTCCGCCAGCTCTCGCACTCGTCTCGGCTCCGGCCACCTACCCGCCACGGGCGAATCTAAGAGTGCGTGCCGGTTTTAAGCCTGTCCGACCATGCGGGCGATGACCTCGCCCAGGTTCGGCCCGCCCTTGCCGAAAGGCACCGAATGGACGCGGTGGGCGAACACCATCTCCGCCACCTCGCCGACGTGGCCGACGCCGACCTCGCTCGCGCTGTCATAGGCCGCCTTCGCCTGCGCGGCGCGCGCGCACACCAGGTCGGAGCGGTGACCGTCGACCTCCAAGGCGATCGAGATCTGAGCGATGAGCCGCAGCATCTCGCGCGGCAGCTCGACCTCGGGAAAGGTCGCGATCGCCTCGGCGATCTGTGAGCGCACGCTCTGCTCCGACTCGGCGTGCTGCTCGTAGAAGAGGTTGGGGTCGTCTTCCCACACGGCTCTTTTCTCGACGATCGCGACCCGCTGGTCGAGGTCGCGGATGCCCTCCACGTCGACGCACAGGCCGAAGCGGTCGAGCAGCTGCGGCCGCAGCTCGCCCTCCTCGGGGTTCATGGTCCCGACCAGGATGAAGCGCGATGGATGCGAGACCGACACGCCCTCGCGCTCCACGGTGTTGATGCCCATGGCGGCCGCGTCCAGCAGCACATCGACGATGTGGTCGTCGAGCAGGTTGACCTCGTCCACGTAGAGGATGTTCCGGTTCGCCTCCGCGAGCACTCCGGGCTCGAAGCGTCGCGAGCCTTCCTTCAACGCCGCCTCGAGGTCGATGGTGCCGACGACGCGGTCTTCCGAGGCGTTGATCGGCAGCTCGACGACGCGCATGCGCCGCGTGGTCACCGGCAGCTCACCCGATCGCGCCCGCTCGCGGCAGTCGAGGCACCAGTCCTCGGGGTCGTCGGGGTGGCAGCCGAAGTGGCAGCCTTCGACGACCTGCTGCTCCGGCAGCAGCTTGGCGAGCGCGCGGACCGCGGTCGACTTGCCGGTGCCCTTCTCGCCGCGGATCAGGACGCCGCCGATGGACGGGTTGATCGCGTTGAGCACCAATGCCAGCTTCATCTCGTCCTGGCCGACGATCGCGGTGAACGGATAGGAGTATCGGTCTATGGCCATAGGCTTGGAATGTTACCGGCCGCCCCTGCCGAGCTCGCGCTCCACCGCCGAGGCGATCTCGTCGCGCGAGAGGTCGTACAGGCCGTAGTAGCGCGCGCCCATCCTCTCGGCCAGGTCCGCGCAGGCGTTGATCGCGTAGGTCTGATACATCGGCGCCACCCTCGCGAGGTGCTGCACCGACGGCAGGTGGCTGTAGTCGCGAGCGGAGTCGATGACCAGCGAATCGATCTGCTCGGCCTCGATCATCGCCGCCACCTTCTGGGCTTCGATCAGCGGCTCTTCCTTGAACATCGAGATGTTGCCGCGACCGTCGCTGATGAGGACCAGGAGCGGGCGGATCGAAGGGTCGCGGAGCAGCTCGGTCTTGACCACCTTGTAGCCGGCCATCAGGCCGTGCGTCAGCGGCGTCGTGCCGCCGACCGAAAGCCTCTCGAGGCGGCGGCGCGCGAGCGACACGCTGGAGGTCGGGCGCAGCACCACCTCGGCGGTCCGGTTCTTGAAGATCACGACCGCGACGCGATCGCGCCGCACATACGCGTCCTGCAGGAGCGACAGGATGGCGCCCTTGGTCGCGGCCATGCGCTGCTCCGCGTCCATCGACGCCGACGCGTCGACCACGAACACGATCAGGTTGCCCACCTTGCGCTCGCGGACCTTCTGCCGCAGGTCTTCGCGCTCGAGCTTGAGGCGTTCGCCCTCCCTGCGCCCCCGGTCCTTCTGCATCGGCGCCGCCGCACGCACCGTGGCGTCGATGGCGAGGTCGTTGACCTTGGCCTTCGGCTCCGCTCGCACGTAGCGGCCGCGGCGATCCGGAGTCTGGCTCGCCGCGCGCTTGCCGCCCTGCTTGCGCACGCGTCTCTGCCGCGGCAGGTCGATGCGCCGCAGGTTGAAGGTCTCCACGGCGTCGGTCGCGGACTCGTGACCGCTGGAGCCCCCGGTCGTCGTGCCCTGGTCGCTGCCGGCGGACTGCTCGCCGCTGTCGGACGCGCTGGCGCTCGACTCGGCCGAGGCTTCCGCCGCCGACTCGCTGTCCGACGCCTGCGGGTCGCCCGCTTCCGGCTCGGCCGGCTTCGAACCCTCCTGCTCCTCCCCATGCTCGGCCGAGGTGGTCTCGTCCTGGTCTCGCTTCAACGGCTGCCGGGCGCGGTGCGCCAGCGCCAGGGCCGCGGCGTCGTAGATGTCGTCGCGGCCGGGCGCGGCGTGACGCCGGTATGCCGCCAGGGCTCGCGCCGCGTGGTCGATGACGACGTCGGCCCGGTGTCCCAGGACCTCGGCCTCGACGCAGAGCGAAGAGATCAGGCGCGCGTGACCCGGTGTGGCGCGCACGTTTTTCACCGCCGCGATCGCCTCTCCCAGCGCGCGCGCCAGGTTGTTGTCGGCGGCCGCGAATTCGTTCGCGAACTCGTGCTCGCCCCGCTTGAACGCCGCGTCGCGCTCGGCGATCAGGACGCGCTGGTCGGGATCGCGGATGCCCTCGACGTCGACGCACAGGCCGAAGCGGTCGAGCAGCTGCGGGCGCAGCTCCCCCTCCTCGGGGTTCATCGTCCCGACCAGGATGAACCGCGCTGGATGGGCGAACGACACGCCCTCGCGCTCGACCACGTTGACGCCCATGGCCGCGGCGTCGAGGAGCACGTCGACCAGGTGGTCGTCCAGCAGGTTGACCTCGTCGACGTAGAGGATGTTGCGGTTGGCCTCCGCCAGCACGCCCGGCTCGAAGCGCCGGGCGCCCGTCCGCAGGGCCGCCTCGATGTCGATCGTGCCGACCACACGGTCCTCGGACGAGTTGATCGGCAGCTCGACCACGCGCATCCGGCGCTTGTGGTGGGGCAGGACCCCGGCCCGCCCGCGGCAGTCGGCGCAGAGGGCTTCGCGGTCGGTCGGGTCGCAGCCGAAATGACAGCCCTCGACGACGTCGTGCTCGGGGAGCAGCCGGGCCAGGGCGCGAACGGCCGTGGACTTGCCCGTGCCCTTCTCGCCGCGGATCAGAACGCCGCCGATGGTGGGCACGATGGCGTTAAGGATCAAAGCCAGCTTCATCGACTCCTGGCCGACGATCGCGGTGAACGGAAAGCTGTGGCGGTCGAGGGTGACGCTCACCCCCAAAGATTAGATGGACGCTAACCGCCGGAAGGCCGGCACCCGCCCCTCACCCAACCCTCTCCCCGGAGGGGAGAGGGCCACTCGTTGATGCAGCGTTCAGCGCGTTCCAGATCGCCTCGGTGACGTCATCGGTTTCGGACAGGACCTCGTGGTTCCAAAAGCGCAAAACCCGGTAACCCGCTCGTTGCAGGTACCGGGTGCGCATGGCATCTCGCCTCTGGTTGATGAGCTCGTTGTGCTCGCCGCCATCGACCTCGACGACCAGGCGCCCGGTGATGCTCGCGAAGTCCGCGATGTACGGGCCGATCGCGTGCTGCCGGCGGAACTTGTAACTGGCCAGTCGCCGCGCCCGCAGCCTCGACCACAAGCGCCGCTCGGCGTCGCCCATGTCCTTGCGGAGTTGTCGGGCACGTTCGATGTGGATCGGATCTCGTCGCACGCCGCGAATCATCCGGACGACCGCCCTGGTTGGATAGCGCCTTTACAGCGATCTCCCTCTCCCCCTGGGGAGAGGGTTGGGGTGAGGGGCCCTAGGCGTGCATCCCGGCGGAGGGGACCAGCGCTTTGACGAGTTCCCGCTCCTGGACCAGCTCTTCGGTCGTGACCCGGAGACGCTCCTTGGCCTCATCGTCGTGCTCCAGCCCCTGGACGACCTCCCAGTTGGTGCCGTCGGTGCGCACCGGGAAGCCGAACTGCAGGCCCTCCGGGGCCCCGTACTCTCCCTTGCTGACCACCGCCAGCGAGTGCCATTCGCCCCTGGGGGTCGGGTTGCGGATGCTGTTGATCGAGTCGATCACCGCGTTGGCGGCGGAGGCGGCCGACGACATCCCACGCGCCTCGATCACCGCGGCGCCCCGCTTCTGGACGGTGCCGATGAACTCCTTGTTGAGCCAGTCGTGGTCCTCGATCACCTCGTAGACGCCCCGGCCGGCGATCCGCGCGTTCCGGGCGTCGGGGTACTGCGTCGCCGAGTGGTTGCCCCAGATCGTCAGGTTCGACACCGCCGAGACCGGCACTCCCGCCTTCTTGGCGAGCTGGGTCCTGGCGCGGTTCTCGTCCAGGCGGGTCATCGCGAACCACCGCTCGGGCGCGATTTCGGGCGCGTTGGCGCGGGCGATGAGGCAATTGGTGTTGCAGGGGTTGCCGACGACGAGGATGCGCACGTCGCTCGCCGCCCTGGCGGCGATCGCTCTGCCCTGCGGCCCAAAGATCCCGCCGTTGATGGATAGCAGGTCGCCCCGTTCCATGCCGGCCTTGCGCGGCACCGAGCCCACGAGCAGCGCCCAGGACGTGCCGTCGAACGCCTCCTCGGCCCGGCTCGTGAGGACCATGTCGTGGAGCAGCGGGAAGGCGCAGTCGTCCAGCTCCATGGCCACGCCTTCGAGCGCCTTCAACGCCGGCTCGATCTCCAGCAGGCGGAGGACGACCGGCTGGTCCGGACCCAGCAGCTGACCCGAGGCGATGCGAAACAGCAGCGCGTATCCGATCTGGCCCGCGGCCCCGGTGACGGTGACGTGGACTGGCCTTCGCGATCCGTCGGTGGAGGTGCTCATGTGTGAGCCAAATGCTAGCCCGTCGAGGCAATTGGGGCGCCGGCGACGATCGCAAGACGGGCGGATTCAGCGACGGTGAGGATGGCGATTGGTGGACCGCGGCGCCCCCATGCCGATAACAACGGCGGCCGGCGCAAGAAGGTTCCGGGCGTTACCGGAAGCCTTCGCCCTCGGGCTCGAACAGGTCGTCGCCGGCCAGGCGCCGGGCGAAGCACAGAAAACCCGTGTGGGCGACCATGCGATGCGACGGGCGGAGGCTGCGGCCGCGCACCGTCCACCCCCTCTGCAGGACCTCGAACACCTCGAGCATGCCGAAGCCGCGCACCTCGCGAAGGCAGTCGAAGAAGCGCTGGACCTGGCTGACGTTGGGGCAGTGGGCGAAGACGATCCCGCCCGCCCGCAGCGCGCCCTTGACCGCCGGCACGGCCTGCCAGGGCTCGGGCAGGTCGAGGAGCACGCGGTCCAGGTCGCTCTCGTCGACTCCGGTGTAAACGTCCCCCTGCTTGAGGGTGAGGTTGGGCGGCAGGCCGCCCAGCGTCTCGGAGATCGCCCGCCGGGCCGCTTCCAGGAACTCTTCGCGCTGCTCGTAGCTCACGACCTCGCCGTCCCGGCCCACCGCCCGCAGCGCGGCCAGGGTGAGCGCCCCGGTGCCCGTGCCGGCCTCCAGGACTCGGGCGCCGGGGTGGATGTCCGCCGCGATCAGGATGGCGCCGAGGTCCTTGGGATAGATCGGCTGGGCCTGGCGCTGCCGGCCGGTGACCTGCTCCGCGAACGTCGGGCGGACGGCCAGCAGGCGGGCGCCCAGCTGGGTGGTCACGATCACGCCCTCGGATCGCCCGATCAGCTCGTCATGGGCGATCACGCCCGAGTGGAGGGAGTGACGCTCGCCGGCCTTGAGGCGCACGCGGTGCCGGCGCCCGACCTTGTCGACGAGGAGGATCAGCTCGCCCGGGACCAGAGGCCGTTGCACCAGCTCACCCGCCTCACCCTCCCCGGCCGGCGGGGAGGACACATCCTCATTCACCTGGTTTGCGCACGCGGATCAGGCAGTGCCAGTATCCGTGCCAGAGCTTGCCGTCGCGGCGCTGCGGGTGCAGCAGGGCGCGAGCCTCGCCGGTCGCGCTTTCGATCACTTGCGCCAGCTCTTCTCTCAGCGCGGGCGCGACCGCCATGTTCCCCATCCACGCCTCGTAGTCCCAATCGAGCTCGCGCGCGTGGGCGGTCTCGACCTCGAACCCCGCGGCCTCGAGCCGCTCGCTCCACTCGCCCAAGGTCAGGGAGCGCACGTGCGACGGGTCGCGGCGCACCTCCACCTCGTGGAGCAGGTCGCGGGCGGCGGCCGATGCGGCGCAGTCGACGAACGCCGCATGGCGGCCGGGCTTCAGGACGCGAAACGCCTCGTGAAGGCAGGCATCGAAGTCCCCGAAATGATGCGGCGCCGCCCTCACCGTGTAGAGGTCGAACGTCTCGTCCTCGAAGGGCAGGCGAGCGGCGTCGCCCAGCACCCACTCGGCGTTGCTGACGCCTCGCTCGGTGCTGACGCGGCGCGCCACGTCGAGCATCTCCTTGGTGAGGTCGAGGCCGACGACCCTGCGGACGTGCGGCGCCAGCGCAAAAGCGGTGTTGCCGGTACCGGTCGCGACGTCCAGCGCCAGGTCGCCCGGCAGCGGGCCCGCCAGCTCGAGCACCTCGCGCAGCCGCTCGGGCGCGGTGTGGAAGCTGGAGCGCGAGTAGTTGGCCGCCACCGGGGCGAAGCGGGCGCGAACGTCGTCGGGCACAGCGTGAGTCTAGTTTCGCCGCGGGCCGGGCGCGGGCCGCCGGGCGCGAAGGGCGGCGACCGCCCCCACCGCCAGCACGACCAGGACGAGCAGCATGCCGTACAGCACCGGGGTGGAGCGTATCCACCGTTCGAGGCTGGCGCCGAACACCGCGCCGAGGGCCAGGAAGGCGGCTGTCCAGGCGGCGCTCGAGACGGCGACGCTGATCGCGAAGACGCGGTACCGGAGCTGAAGCACGCCGGCCGCCACCGTGAGCGGGACGCGCAGTCCTGGCACGTGGCGGCCGAGGATCAAGGCCCATGGCCCCCAGCGCCTGAACCAGAGCTCGGCGCGGTCCATGCGTCCGGGGGTCAGGTGGAGAAGGGTCGCCAGCCGGTGGTCCAACAGGCGCCTGCCGAACCGCCGCGAGATGAGGTAGAGGTTCGTGGCTCCCAACGTGACCGCCAGGACCATGCCGAGCCAGGCCACGGCCAAAGCCGGCACGTGGTGTGGCACATGGTGGCCGACATAGAGGAGGAACGCGTCTCCGGGAATGAACAGGGGGATGCCGGACTCCTCGATGTAGATGAGGGCGAACCCGGCCAGGTAGCCGTGACGCTTGAGCAGCGCGGCGATCGAAACATCCGTTTCGAGGGCCTGGCCTGCCGCGTCGTGCTCGACCAGCAGGGCCATGGCCACGACGACGCCGGCCAGCAAGGCCGCGCCGGCGAGAATCCGCCAGCGCACCGACGGGCGGCGCTCCGATTTCCCTGGCTCCACCACCGGGCTCACGCGCGATAGAAGTCGATCGCGAGCTTGGCTCCGATCAGGATCAACGCCACCCCGGCCACCGGTTTCAACCAGCCGATGCGCTCGATGAGCGCCGAGCCGATCAGCGTGAACACCAGCAGGCAGCACGCGGCCAGGAGCACTCCGCCAGCCAGAACCGGGAGCCGGTGCGGCGCCGGCACGTTGCTGGCCACCGACGAGATGGCTAAAGCGTTGTCCAGCTGCAGGGCCACATCGGTGAACGCGATCAGCAGAACCGAGACCAGGATGCTCTTCATCACGGCGACCTCCAACTCTTAATTCGAGTAGAGGTCTTGCCGCGGACATGCTGTCCGCTGCGGCCCCGGGCATTGCTGCCGTCCTGACGGGGCCAGCGGGAGTGGCTACTCCCCCCTACGTTCCCTCCAGCATACCCGGTGTCACGCGGATTCATCCGCGAATCCGGGCAGGTGACGTCGGTTTCGGATTATGGTTCCAACGTGGCGAAGGCGATCGCGAAATGGAGCGGGCACAAGGTCAAGTTCGACATCGACTCGGAGTCCGGGCACACGGCAGGCATCGATGAGCCGCCGGTGTTCGGCGACGACGCGGCGATGCGGCCCACCGAGATGCTGCTCGGCGCGCTCGGCGGCTGCACCGGCCTCAACGCGGTCCTGCTGCTGAAGAAGTTCAAGCAGCCGTTCCGCTCGCTGGAGGTCGAGGTCGAAGGCGAGCAGGACAAGGAATGGCCCCGCGCCTTCAACAAGATCGAGCTCACGTTTCACATCGGCTGGGATGGCCAGTACGACAAGGAGCTGGTGGAGCAGGCGCTGGACATGGCGTGCAATCGCTACTGTCCGATCCACGCGACCCTGTCACACGGGACCAGCATCGAACACCGCCGCAAGGACGCCCGCTAACGACCTTTCTCAAGACATCCCTAGAATTAATGGCGTTCCCCAAAAGCCCCCTGTTTACGTGTGAGGCCGCTACGGAAACTTGCTCGAAAGCTACGTCCCACTGCTGATCTTCGTCCTCATCGTCCTCGGGCTCATCGGAGCGCTGGTGGGCCTGAGCTTCGTCCTCGGACCGAGCAAGCCTCACCGCACCAAGCTGGCCCCGTACGAGTCCGGGATCATCCCCGAAAGTCCGGCCCACCGCCGCCTGTCGGTCCGCTTCTATTTGACCGCCATGCTCTTCATCATCTTCGACGTCGAGGCGGTGTTCTTCTACCCGTGGGCGGTCCTCCTCCGCCAGCTCAAATGGTTCGGTCTGATCGAGATGCTGGTCTTCATGGGCATCCTGCTCATCGCCCTCGCGCACATCTGGCGCAAGGGAGGCCTGGAGTGGGAATAGAGGAGCTCGCCGAGTCCCTCGGCCAGAACGTTCTGACGACCACGCTCGGCAAGCTGGTCGGCTGGGGCCGCGGCAACTCGGTATGGCCGGCGCAGTTCGGCCTCGCCTGCTGCGCCATCGAGATGATCGCGACGGCGACCGCCGGCGTCGACATCGCCCGCTTCGGTTCGGAGGCGATGCGCGCCTCGCCGCGGCAGTCGGACCTGATGATCGTGTCCGGCCGCGTGTCGCAGAAGATGGCGCCGGTGCTGCGCACCGTCTACGACCAGATGCCCGAGCCGAAGTGGGTCATCTCGATGGGCGCGTGCGCCTCGACCGGAGGCGTCTTCAACAACTACGCACTGCTCCAGGGCGTGGACAAGATCGTCCCGGTCGACGTCTACGTCCCGGGCTGCCCGCCGCGGCCCGAAGACCTGCTGAACGCGCTGATGATCCTGCAGGAGCGGATCAAGGCTCAGGGAATCTCGCCGCGCCAGTGATACGGGCGGCCGGGGGACTACCCCCGCACATGACTGAAGAGCTGGTCGTCGACCGGGGCGAAAGCGCGGGCGACACGTGGGTGACGGTGCCCTCCGCCAGGATCAGAGAGGCGCTCGCCGGGCTCAAGGCGGACGGTTATCGCCTGCTGGTGTTCCTCACCTGCGTCGACCACCTGGTCGACCGGTCGCGTGAGGCATGGCCGGGCCGCTACGAGCTCGTCTACCAGCTCCGCGACCTCCAGACCCGCGACCAGATCAGGGTTCGGACCTTCGTCGATGGCGACCGGCCCCAGATCGACTCCGTCCACGACCTCTTCCCACCCGCCAACTGGGACGAGCGGGAGACCTACGACCTGTTCGGCATCGTCTTCAGCGACCACCCCGACCTGACGCGCATCCTCATGCCCGACGACTGGGTCGGCCATCCGCTGCGCCGCGACTACCCGGTGGGCGGCGAGGTCGTGGAGTTCTCCGCGGAGCACGAAGCCTGGCAGACCGCACCGGAGGACGCATGAGCACCCCCGAGGGCGTGACCATCACTCACACGGGCGAGAAGGGCGCGTTCGGCGGCGAGCTGCTGACCGTCAACTTCGGACCCCACCATCCTTCGACCCACGGCGTGCTGCGGCTCATCGTCGACCTGGACGGTGAGCAGATCCGGCGCGTCAAGCCGGTGATCGGCTACCTGCACACCGGCATCGAGAAGCAGATGGAGGCGCTGCGCTGGCAGCAGGGCGTGGTCGTCACCGATCGCCACGACTACTTGTCCCCGCCCATCAACAACCTGGCCTACGCCCTCGCGGTCGAGCGGTTGATGGGCGTCGAGGTGCCGCCTCGGGCGCAGGCGCTGCGGGTGATCATGTCCGAGCTGACCCGCCTCTCCTCGCACCTGGTTTGGATGGGCACGAGCGGGCTCGAGCTGGGCGCGATGTCGATGCTCATGTACTGCTTCCGGGAGCGCGACACCATCCTCGACATGAATGAGGAGATCTCGGGCTTCCGCATGCACACGTCGTACATCCGGCCGGGGGGCGTCATGGCGGACGCGACGCCGCGATTCCTGGAGATGCTCGACGCGTTCCTCCGCATCATGCCGGGTCGCGTCGACGAGTACGAGGACCTGCTGACCATGAACCCGATCTGGCGCTCGCGCACCATCGGCATCGGGCGGCTGTCGCCCGAAGACGCGAAGGTGCTGGGCGCGAGCGGGCCGATGATCCGCGGCTCGGGCATCCCCTGGGACATTCGCAAGGCGATGCCGTACTCGGGTTACGAGAACTACGACTTCGAGGTCGCGACCTCGAACGACTGCGACTGCTACGGGCGATACCTCGTGCGCATCAAGGAGATGCGGGAGGCGGTCAAGATCCTGCGCCAGGCGCTCGACAGGCTGCCGGACGGGCCGGTCAACGTCGACGACCGCAAGATGCTGCCGCCCCCGCGCGAGGAGCTCGAAACCTCGATGGAGGCCGTCATCCACCACTTCAAGCTGTTCACCGAGGGCTACTCCGTCCCGCCGGGCGACGTTTACGTCGCGGTCGAGTCGGGCCGCGGCGAGAACGGGTGCTACGTCGTCAGCGACGGCACCCACAAGCCGCGGCGCGTGAAGTTCCGCTCCGCGTCCTTCGTCAACCTCCAGGCGCTCGAGCGCATGGCGCTCAACCACATGGTCGCGGACATGATCGCGATCATCGGCACCGCCGACACGGTGCTGGGCGACGTGGACCGATGAGCGCGCTTTCCGCTCACGTCCTGGACGAGATCAAGGCCCTGCCCGCCCGCTACCCGCAGCCGCGATCGGCGGTGATGCCGGCGCTCGACCTCGCCCAGGAGGAGCTCGGACACCTGACGTCTGAGGCGATGACCGAGGTCGCGGGCGCGCTGCAGCTCGACCCCGGCTACGTCCAGGGCGTGGCGACGTTCTACACGCTGTTCCACCTCGAGCCGGTCGGCCAGCACCGGTTCTACATGTGCACCAACCTCAGCTGCACGCTGCGCGGCGCTGAGGACATCGTCGAGCACCTGCGCGGGGCGATCGGGGTGAAGGCGCCGGGCGAGGTGTCGGGCGACGGGCTCTTCTCGTACGAGGAGGTCGAGTGCATGGGGGCGTGCGAGTACGCGCCGATGCTGCGGCTCGACCACCGCTACCACTACGACCTGACGCGGGAGAAGATCGATCACCTGGTGGCCGAGCGCCGGTCTCCTCGAGCCGACGCCGTCTCCGAGAGCGGGCCGGAAAAGCCCAAGCGCGCGCCACGAAGGAGGGCTCCCAAGCAAGATGGCTGAGCAGCGCGGGACGGTCGGCGGGCCGGTCTTGACCGCGTGGTTCGCCACGCCCAACCTCCACACGCTCGACGTCTACGAGTCCCTGGGCGGCTACGCCGCCCTGCGCAAGGTCGTCACCGAGATGACCGCGCAGCAGGTGATCGACGAGGTCAAGATCTCCGGGCTTCGCGGCCGTGGCGGCGCCGACTTCTCGACCGCCACCAAGTGGTCGTTCGTGCCCAAGGCCCATCCCGGCCCGAAATACATCGTCGTCAACGCCGACGAGTCGGAGCCGGGCAGCGCCAAGGACCGCTACCTGATGGAGAACTCACCGCACGCGCTGATCGAGGGCGCCGCCATCGCCGCGTTCGCGATCGGCGGTCATCAGGCCTGGATCTACATCCGCGGCGAGTACGACCTGCCGTACGAGCTGCTGCGTGACGCGATCGCGCAGGCGCACGAGAAGGGCTACCTGGGCGAGCATCCATTCGGTTCGGACCATCCGCTCGACGTGCGCCTGTACCGTGGACACGGCGCCTACATCTGCGGCGAGGAGACCGCGCTGCTCGAATCGCTCGAGGGCAAGCGCGCCCAGCCGCGCTCACGCCCCCCGTTCCCGGCCGTCAAGGGCGCCTGGGGGATGCCCACCGCGGTCAACAACGTGGAGACGCTGTCGACGGTGCCGTGGATCATTCGCCACGGCGGCGCCGAGTACGCCAAGCGCGGCACCGAGAAGGCGAAGGGCACGCGCATGGTCACCGTGAGCGGCGACGTGCGGCGGCCGGGCAATTACGAGATCGAGATCGGGGTCACGTACCGCCACATCATCGAAGAGCTCGCGGGTGGCGCCCTACCCGGACGCACGCTGAAGGTCTTCTGGCCGGGAGGCTCATCGGCCAAGGTCCTCCCCGCCTCGATGCTCGACACGTCGACCGACCTGGACGGCCTGAAGGCGCTGGGGACCATGGGCGGCTCCGGCGGGATCATCGTCATGGACGACTCGCACTGCATGGTCAAGGCTGCGGCCCGCCTGCTGCGCTTCTACGCGCACGAGTCGTGCGGCAAGTGCACGCCCTGCCGCGTCGGCACCAACTGGTCGGTGCGAACCTACGAACGCATCCTCGCCAACGAGGGCTCGGAGATCGAGCTCGCGCTCCTCGATCGCGTCTCCCAAGGGCTTCAGAACGGCCGCTGCCTCTGCGGTCTCGGCGATGCCGCGGGCTGGGTCATCGAGTCGACGATGCGGCATTTCCGCGACGAGTACGAGGAGCACTGCCTGCATCACGCGTGCTCGGTCCAAGGAGCGCTGGCTCATGCCTGATACGCCTTTGATCAACCTGACCATCGACGGCCACAAGATCACCGTGCCCCCCGGCACGCTCATCGTCGAGGCGGCGAAGACCGTCGGGATCGAGATCCCCGTCTTCTGCTACCACCACAAGCTCGACCCGGTCGGAGCCTGCCGCCTGTGCCTGGTCGACTTCTCGCCCGGACCGCCGCGCCCGCAGACCGCCTGCACGACGCCGGTCGCGGAGGGCATGGTCGTGCGGACGCAGAGCGCCATGGCCGTGCAGGCCCGCGCCGACATCCTCGAGTTCGAGCTGGTCAACCACCCTCTCGACTGCCCGGTCTGCGACAAGGGCGGCGAGTGCCCGCTGCAGGACTTCACGTTCCGCCACGGCTACCCGACCAGCCGCATCGACGGCCCACGCCTGCATTTCAAGAAGCCCATCCCTCTGTCGGCGAACATCGCGCTCGACCGCGAGCGCTGCGTGCTGTGCTACCGCTGCACGCGCTACTACGACGAGGTCGCCTGGGAGCAGGAGCTGACCGTCGGCCAGCGCGGCGTGGAATCGTTCATCACGAGCCAGTTCGACCAGCCACTGCAGTCGGTCTTCAGCGGCAACATCATCGACCTGTGCCCGGTCGGCGCATTGACCTCCCGCGTCTGGCGCTTCGAGTCGCGTCCCTGGGACCTGACGAGCACCGAGAGCGTCTGCTCGAAATGCGCCGTCGGCTGCAACGTGACGCTGTGGCAGCGCCGCGGGCAGCTGGTGCGCGTCACCTCGCGAGAGAACGACGACATCGACGAGGGCTGGATCTGCGACCGCGGCCGGTTCGACTACACGGATGTCAACGACCCGGCCCGCCTGCGCGTGCCGACCGTGCGCGGGGCCAAGGCGACCTGGGCCGACGCCCTGACGGAGCTCGCCGCCGGGATCAAGGGCAAGGGCCCGAAGCTGGGCATCTCCTTGCCCCAGGACCTGACCAACGAGGAGGCCTTCCTCTTCCGCCGGCTCCTCGACGGCCCGCTGCGCGGCGCCAAGGTGAAGATGCACGGCCGCACCGCGCTGCCGGCTCCGGCGCAGGGCGACGGCGCCCTCCGCATCAAGGACATCGATGACGCGCGCGTGATCGTCATCGTCGCCTCCGACACCGAGACCGACGTCCCGATCATCAACCTGCGGGTCAAGAAGGCGGTCGGCAAGCGCGGCGCCAAGCTCATCGTCATCCATCCCGACGGCGTCGATCTCGACCGCAACCAGCACACCGTGCACATCCGCAACGCGGCGGGTTCGGCGGCGGCTGAGGTGCGCCGGCTGGCCGAGCACGAAATCCTGAAGCACCCCGACGGCCCGGTGGCGATCCTCTACGGCGACGGCCGCGGGACCGAGGATGCGACCGACCTGGCGGCGGCGTGCGGCGAGCTGGCGGCCGCGGTCGGAGGCAAGGCCATGCCGCTGTATCGCGGCACCAACGAGCGCGGCGGCCTGGCGCTCGGCGTCGCCGGCTGGGACTCGCTCGACGGCGTGGAGGCGCTCTTGATCTGGGGCCCGCCTCCGACCGCCGGCGTTCCCGCGTCGGCTCGTTTCGTCGCCGCCTGGGACCACCTGCCGCGGCCCGAGCACCAGGGCGCCGCCGTCCTCCTCCCCGCCACCACGTTCGCCGAGCGGCAGGGCAGCTACACCAACGTCGAAGGGCAGGTTCAGTTCCTGCGCCCGCCGATCGCGGTCCAGCCGCCGCTGAAGGAGTCGTGGGAGGTGCTGTGCGAGCTGGGAGCGGCGCTCGGGTTGGACCTCGAGTACCCTGGCGTCTTCCCCATTCAGCGCGAGATCGCAAGCCGGGTCCCCGCCCTCGCGGCCCTGGCCCAGCCGCCGTCGCCCGAGCCGCTGCCGCCGCCGGTCCTGCTCGGACCCTCCCGCCCGTGAACGACCTCTACAACAACGCGGTCGGCCACTGGGTGATCGTCACCATCGCGATCGCGCTGCTGCTCTTCACCGTCCTGACGGCGACCGCTTACACCGTGTGGTTCGAGCGGGTCGCGCTCGGCCGCATCCAGCGGCGGCCCGGGCCCAACCGTGTCGGGCCGTTCGGCCTGATGCAGCTGGCGGCGGACGGCGTCAAGCTCGCCTTCAAAGAGAGCTTCATCCCGGCCAAGACCGACAAGGTCGTCTACGTCGTCGCCCCCGCGATCGCGGTCGCGGCCGCCTTCTTGTCCTGGGCGGTGATCCCGATCGGCCTCTGGTACGACGTCCAGTACTGGATCGCCGACCTCAACATCGGGATCCTGCTGATCTTCGCCTTCAGCTCCCTGAACGTCTACGCGATCGTCCTCGGCGGCTACTCGTCCAACAACAAGTACTCGCTGCTGGGCGGGCTGCGTTCGGCGGCGCAGCTCATCAGCTATGAGATGGCGCTCGGCCTCGCCCTCGTCCCGACCTTCATGATCGTCGGCTCGCTGCGCCTGCAGGACATCGTCGAGTACACGGTGACGTGGGGTCCCTATCACGGCCCCCTGCCGCTGATCATCCTGACCCCGGTGGGGTTCGTCATCTACCTGATGGCCGCCGTGGCCGAGACCAACCGCGCTCCATTCGACCTCCCGGAGGCCGAGCAGGAGCTGATCGGCGGATTCCTCACCGAGTACTCGGGGCTGAAGTTCGTCATGTACTACCTGGCCGAGTACGTGAACATGATCACGGTCTCCGCGCTCGCCGCCCTGCTGTTCTTCGGCGGCTGGTACCTGTGGATCGTGCCGCCGGTGCTGGCCTTCCTGGGCAAGGTGGTGCTCTTCCTGTTCCTTTACATTTGGCTCCGCGGCACTTTCCCGCGCCTCCGCTACGACATGCTCATGAGGCTCGGCTGGAAGGTGCTGCTGCCACTGGCAATCGCAAACGTGGTCGTCACCGGGATCGTCCTGGTGGCGCTGCAGGGGTAGGGATGGCGGACGAAGAAACCAAGCAGGATCAGCCGGACAACCCGACGCCGCTGCGGCGTCCGGGCGAAGGTGTGCCGCCGCCGCCGCAGGGCGAGCGGCCGGGTGTCGTCAGCGACGTGGTGGCACTCGGGGCCGGCCTGAAGACCACGCTGCAGGAGTTCTTCAGGCCCGTGGTCACGACCATGTACCCGGAGGACAAGACGCCTCGATCGGAACGCTACCGCGGCCGCCACTACCTGCGCCGCTACGACAACGGGCTCGAGCGCTGCATCGGCTGCGAGCTGTGCGCGGCGGCCTGCCCGGTGGGCTGCATCCTGGTGGTCGCGGCCGAGAACACCGACGAAAAGCGCGTGTCGCCCGGCGAACGCTACGCCAAGACCTATGAGATCAACATGCTGCGCTGCATCTTCTGCGGCTACTGCGAAGACGCCTGCCCGGTGCAGGCGATCGTGCTCGGCCCCGAGTACGAGCTCTCGGATACGAGCCGGGAGAAGTTCATCTACACCAAGGAGAGGCTGCTCGAGCCGCTGCCCCCGGACGTGCAGGCGCGGTTGAACGACAAGGCAAGCGGTACGGGGACGACTCCTCCCCACGCCGACCCTCCCCACCGAGCGGGGAGGTAGCCAGAAAACCTTTGGCGCTGGCCATCTTCTTCATCGCCGCCGCCCTGGCCGTGGCGGGAGGCATCGGCGTGATCACCTTCCGCGAGCCGATCCGCTGCGTCCTCAGCCTGGTCGTGGTCATGATCGCCCTGTCGATCCTGTTCCTGTTGCTCAGCGCGCAGTTCGTGTTCGTCGTCCAGATCATCGTGTACGCCGGCGCGGTCATGGTCCTGTTCCTCTTCGTCATCGCCCTGCTCGGCCCGGCTCGCGAGGCGGCGCGGGGTCGCCTGCGCTTCCAGGGCTGGCTGTCGGCGCTGTTCGTGGTGGCGCTCCTGGGCCTCATGTGGGCGATGCTGCAGGGCGTCCAGTACCGCCAGCCGGACCAGGCCGACCTCTCGGTGTTCGGCACCGTGCAGTCGATCGGCATCGCGCTCTTCACCAGCTACCTCTACCCGTTCGAGCTGACCTCGATCCTGCTCCTGGTGGCCGCGATCGGCGCCATCTACCTGAGCCGCAAGGAGTCGGATCGAGGATGAGCGGACTGGACATCGGCGGCTCGCAGCTCGACACCTCGTGGTTCCTCCTGCTCGGCGCCATCCTCTTCGCCATCGGCGCGGCCGGGGTGCTCGTGCGCCGCAACCCGCTGGTGATCCTCATCTGCATCGAGCTGATGCTGAACGCGGTCAACCTGACGCTGATCACCTTCGCGCGCCAGTTGCAGAACATCGAGGGCCAGCTCTTCGCGCTGATGGCGATGACCGTCGCCGCGGCTGAGGCCGTGGTCGGCCTGGCCATCCTGGTCGACATCTTCCGCGTGCGCGACGTCGAGGACGTCGACGACCTCAGCGAGCTGAAGGGATGAGCGCCAGCCAGCTCGCGCTGCTCATCCTGCTCCTGCCCGCGGCCGGCGCCGCCATCCTTGCCATTCGAGGCTGGCGCCTGCCGCGCATCGTCACCCAGATCGTCGGCCCCGGCGTCGTGTGGGCGGCGTTCGTGTGCACCCTGGTGCTGTTCATCAACAAGGCCTCGGGCGACTTCACGTACTGGACCTGGATCAAGAGCGGGTCCCTGGAGGTCCCTTTCAACCTGCTGGTCGACAACCTCTCAATCTTCATGTGCCTGGTCGTCACCGGGGTGGGCGGCCTGATCATCACCTACTCCGTCGGCTACATGGAGCACGAGGACGACCCGAGCTACGCCCGGTTCTTCACCTACATGGACGTCTTCATCTTCTCGATGCTCCTGCTCGTCCTGGCCGGGAACTTCGTCTTCCTCATCGTCGGCTGGGCGATGGTCGGTCTGAGCTCCTACTTCCTGATCGGATTCTGGTACCAGCGCCGGTCGGCGGTGCTCGCGGCGCGCAAGGCCTTCGTCATGAACGTGGTCGGCGACGGCGGCATGATCCTGGGCGCCTTCGTCCTGTTCGCCACCTACCACGCGATCACGTACGCCGGAGTGTTCGCGAGGGTGAATCCGTGCTCCGGCGGCCGCCTGTGCGCGGGAGGATTCGATTCAGGAACCCTGGAGCTGGCCGCCTTCCTTCTCCTGCTCGGGGCGATCGCCAAGTCCGCGCAGCTCCCACTCCACACCTGGCTGCCCGATGCGATGGAGGGGCCCACCCCCGTCAGCGCCCTCATCCACGCCGCGACCATGGTCACCGCCGGCGTCTACCTGGTCGGCCGGATGCACCCCATATTCGACATCGCGGTCTACGCCCACGGGGCGGTGGCGATCGTCGGCGCGGTGACCGCGATCTTCGCCGCCACGATCGCCATCGTCCAGGTCGACATCAAGCGCGTGCTGGCCTATTCGACCATGAGCCAGATCGGCTACATGTTCCTGGCGGTCGGCATCGGCGCCTACTCCGCCGGCTTCTTCCACCTCATGTCCCACGCCTTCTTCAAGGCGCTGCTGTTCATGGCCGCGGGCAACGTCATCCACGCCATGCACGACGAGCAGGACATGCGCAAGTACGGCGGGCTCTGGAAGCAGATGCGCCCCACCTCGATCTCCTTCCTGGTCGGCTCGCTGTCACTGGTGGGCGTCATCCCCTTCGTCGGCTTCTTCTCCAAGGAGCAGATCCTCGGCGCGGCCTTCTCCAAGCCCGACGACTCGCTCGCCCTGGCGGTGTGGGGCATCGGCTTCGTCACCGCCCTGATCACGGGCTTCTACACCGGCCGTATGTGGTGGATCGCGTTCTGGGGCAAGCCCTCACCCGAGCGCCCGGTCGAGCACCCGCATGAGGCCCGCCCGGTGATGATGGTCCCGGTCGTCATCCTGGCCGTCCTAGCCACGGTCGGCGGCCTCATCCAGACCCGCGCGCTCGGCACCGGCCCGTCGGCGGTATCGGACTACCTGGCCTCGGCCGTGGGCAGTCCGCGCTGGGAGGGCGGCACGTCGGAGGTCGTGGTGACGGCGGTGACCGTGGTCCTGGCCGCGCTGCTCTTCCTTCTCGCCTATCGCATCTACATCCAGCGCTCCTGGAAGGCCTGGAGCGCGGCCCTGCCATGGGCGCAGCGGCTGCTCGAGCGCAAGTACTACTTCGACGAGATCTACGACGCGGCCTTCGTCCGGCCGATGGACGCGGCCGCCGATGCGGCGCTGCGCGGCGTCGAGCTGCCGGTCATCGACGGCGCCGTCGTCGGCACCGGCCAGGCGACCGCGGCCGGCGCGTCCGGCCTCAGCCTCACCCAGAGCGGCTACTTCCGCAACTACGTGCTCGTCTTCGTCGGCGGGGCCGTCGTCGCCGCCGTCCTGATCCTCGTGAGGGCGGGCTCATGACGCTCACCGTCATCTGGCTGCTGCCCCTGGTCGGCGCCGCCCTCATCGCCTTCATGCCGCCGCGCTTGGCCAAATGGCTCGGCGTGGTGGTGGCGCTGGGCGCGCTCGCCGTCGCCGCCTTCGTCGCCTTCTCGTTCGCGCCTGGCTATCGCGGCTACCAGTTCACCGAGGTGGTGCCCTGGATTCCGCAGCTGCGCGTCTTCTACCGCCTCGGCGTCGACGGCATCAGCCTGTGGCTGGTCGTGCTGAACGCGTTCTTGACCGTGATCGGGATCCTGGCCACCCCGGCCTCGAGCCGCAACTCAGGCCGCTTCGTCGCCCTGATGCTCGCCATGTCGGCCGGGCTCGCGGGCGTGTTCATGGCCGTCGACCTCGTCCTCTTCTACGTCTTCTGGGAGGCGATGCTCATCCCCGCCTACTTCATGCTCTGGCTCTTCGGCGAGGGCGAGCGGCCGGGACGCGCGGCCCTGAAGTTCGTGCTCTTCACCCTGGCCGGCTCGCTCCTGATGCTGGTCGGCGTGATCGGCGAGTACATCGTCACCGGCAAGCAGACCTTCAACATCGCGACCCTGTCGACGCTCGCCCCCTCACCCGCGCTCCAGTTCGGCCTCTTCTTCGTCTTCGCGCTGGCGTTCGCGATCAAGACCCCGCTGTTCCCGTTCCACAGCTGGCTGCCCGACGCCTACGCCGCCGCGCCCACGCCGCTTCTGGTCACGTTCGCCGGCGTCATGGGCAAGGCGGGCGCGTACGGCTTCCTGCGGATCGCGGTGCCGCTGTTCCCCGAGCCCGTGGGCTGGTGGGACTGGCGATGGGTCGTGCCGGTGCTGGCGGTGGCGGCGATCATCTGGGGCGCGCTGATGGCGATCGCCCAGCGCGACATGAAGCTGCTGGTCAGCTACTCCAGCGTCAGCCACATGGGCTTCATCGTGCTCGGCATCTTCGCGCTCAACGTCCAGGGCCAGCAGGGCGCCATCCTGCAGATGGTCAACCACGGGATCATCATCTCGGCGCTCTTCCTCCTGGTGGCCTGGATCGCCGACCGCACGGGGACGCGCGACCGGGCCGCGTTCGCCGGCCTGGCGCGACGCATGCCGGTGATGGCGGGGGTGTTCATCGTCGTCACCCTGGCGGCGCTGGGCCTGCCAGGCCTCAACAGCTTCGTCGGCGAGTTCATGACCCTGCTCGGCGCCTGGCAGCTCGCGCCGGTCCTGGCGGTGGTCGGCGCCCTGGGCCTGGTGCTGGCGCCGGTCTACATGCTGCGGCTGTTCCAGGGCACCATGCAGGGCGTGCCGGAGGGCCCGGTGCCCAAATCGGACATCTTTGCCGGCCAGCTCGCCCTGCTCACGCCGCTCATCGTCCTGATGTTCGCCATCGGACTTGACCCCAACGTGCTGACCAACCTCATGACCTCGGTCGCCCAGGCCGGGCTGGCGCACTGATGGCCGGACTGTGGCTCCATGGCACGCCCGCGATCAACCTCGACTACTCGTGGTCGCAGGCGCTGGCCGACCTCGGCCAGATCGCCCCCATCGCCACCCTCGCGGGGTTCCTGCTGTTCGCGATCGTGACCGACCTCGTGCTGCCGCGGAGGCGGCGCGGGGGTGCGGTCGCCATCGTCGCCGCGACCGGCTTCACCTACTCCCTCGGCGTCGCCCTATATCGCTGGCTCTACGGCCAGGGCGGCTACGCGTACCACAAGATGGCCACCGGCGACAGCTTCGCCCTCTTCTTCGAGATGCTGTTCGCGATCCTCGGCATCCTCACCGTGGCGGTCTCCCACTCCTACCTGCGGCGGCGCAAGATGCTGGAGGCCGAGTTCCACATCCTCATCGTCGCCGCGGTCATCGGGATGATGGTGCTCGCGTCCGCCACCTCGCTCTTGAGCGTGTTCCTCGGCCTCGAGCTCGTCTCCATCGCGCTGTACATCGCCTGCGGGTTCGCGCGCGGCGAGCACCGCTCGCAGGAGGCGGCGGCCAAGTACCTGCTGGTCGGCGGCTTCGCCAGCGCCTTCGTGCTGTACGGCATGGCGCTGGTCTACGGCGGCGCGGGCACGACCCTGATCCCGGACATCGCGACGCGTCTCGGCTCCTCGGCCGCCGGCAACCCTCTGATCCTCCTCGGGATCATGCTGATGGGAGTGGGTTTCGCTTTCAAGGTCTCGGCGGCGCCCTTCCACATGTGGACCCCCGACGTCTACCAGGGCGCACCCATCCCGGTCACCGCCTTCATGTCGGTGGGGACCAAGGCGGCCGCGTTCGCGATGATCGTCCGCGTCTTCGCCGGCGGGCTCCCCCACCTCGCGCCCGAGTGGCAAGTGGTGCTCGCCTTCGTCGCCGCCACCAGCATGGTGGTCGGCAACCTGATGGCGATCGCGCAGTCCAGCTTGAAGCGGCTGCTCGCCTACTCCGGCGTGGCGCAGGCCGGCTACATCCTCATCGGCGTGATCGCGGGCGGCCAGAGCGGCCTGGCCGCGGTCCTCTACTACCTGTTCATCTACATGTTCATGAACTTCGGCGCCTTCGCGGTCATCACCCTGCTGGCCGGGAGCGACGGCGACCGGGACCGCTTCTCGGACCTCGACGGCCTCTACCGGAGAAATCCGCTGATGGCGATCCTCATGACCGTGTTCATGCTCTCGCTGGCCGGTTTTCCGCCCACGGTCGGGTTCTTCGGCAAGCTGTTCCTATTCACCGCCGGGATCGGCGCCGGCTACACCTGGCTCGTCGTGCTCGCGGTGCTGATGAGCGTCGTCTCCGTCTTCTACTACGTGCGCGTGCTGATCCCGGTGTGGTCGGCGTCGACCCGGACCGACCGGCTCGACGCCTCGATCAGCAGCACCACGGCGATCGCGCTCAGCGGCGTCCTGTCGCTGGTGCTCGGCCTGTTCCCGGCCACGCTTTTGATCGCGGGCCAGCTGGGCGCGATCCCGATCACCGGCCCGTAGCCCCCGAAGGGTCGCGGATGCGGCCCGGGATGCGGGGTGACGAATAGGGTCAGATGTTGGAGCGCGACTGCCCGCCGTCGACCGATATGCACGCGCCGTTGACCAGGCTCGCCTGCCGCGAGCAGACGAAGGCGACCACGTTCGCGACCTCATCGACCGAGCCGAACCGGCCCAGCGGCATCTCGCGGCGCACGTAGTCCGCCATCCCCTCGGGGTCTGCCTCCTGGCGGCGGTGCCAGCCGCCACCCGTCCACAGGATCGAGCCCGGCGCCACCGCGTTGACGGTGACGCCCCTGGCGGCAACCTCCCGCGCCAGCGAGGTGACGTAGCTGATCTCGGCGGCCTTGGCCGCGTTGTAGGCCGGCGCGCCGCCCGCCTCGCGTCCCCACACCGAGGTGATGACGACGATGCGACCCCACCCGCGGAGCAGCATCCCCGGCAGGACGAGCTGGCTCATCCGCACGCTGACGCCGACGTTGCCGGCGAAGGCGGCTTCGAACTCCGCCGGCCCGGTGTCGCTCCACGAGCTGCCCGAGCGCAGGCCCAGGTTGTTGACCAGGATCTCGATCGGTCCCAGGGCGCGCTCGGTCTCGGTGACGGCGCGCCGGCAGCCGTCTTCGGTCAGCAGGTCGGCGGCGACGCCACCGCCGCCGAGCGACGCCGCGGTGCGCTCGACGTCGGCCGCGGTGCGCGCCGCGACGGCGACGCGCGCGCCCTCGGCGCTGAGCGCCCGGGCGATGCCCAGCCCGATGCCGCGCGTGCCGGCGGTGACCAGGGCGACCTTGCCCCCGATGCCCAAGTCCACCTGCCGAATACTAGTGTCACTAGACTTGAGCGCATCGCCACGCTGCCCGACATGACGGGCCTCTTGAACCTTTCAGAGCCTCCGACCACGCCGCGCCCTTCCGCCACGGTGCTCTTGATCCGGGGGCGCGAGCCGTGGGAGCTGCTGCTCATGCGACGGCCGCGCGGCGCGGACTTCGCGCCCGGCGCCTACGTGTTTCCGGGCGGCTCGGTGCATGCCGACGATGGCGGCGGGAACGACGCCATCCGCGCGGCGGCGGTGCGCGAGCTCTTCGAAGAGGTCGGGATCCTGCTGGCGCGGCGAGGCCGCCGGTTGGCACGCGGCGCCGACTGCGAGCAGGTCCGCGCTCTCGTCGGCGGCGGCAGGACCTTCGGCCAGGCGCTGCGCGAGCTCGGCCTGGTGGCGGCGCTGGACCGCCTGGTCTTCCTCGCCCGCTGGGTCACCCCGGCGCAGCTGCGCCGGCGGTTCGACGCGCGCTTTTACCTGGCCCGGCTGCCGGCCGCTCAGGAGGTCCGGCCGCAGGAGGGTGAGGTCACGGACTGGCTCTGGATCACGCCCGAGCGGGCCTTGACCAGCCCGGACCTCACGCTGGTCTACGCGACGCGGGCGGTGCTCGAGTCGGTCGCCGGCGGCGGTGCCGCGACCGCCCTGTTGGCTCGCACGCGACGCCTCAAAGACGTGCCGACCATCGAGCCGCGCATCGTCCAGACCGCGGGCGGCTGGGAGATCGTCCGCTAGGACCTCAGCGCCAGCGGTCGCGCCAGCGGTTGTAGTGGATCACCTCGACCCCGCCCTGCCTGAGCACGTCGAGGCCGGCGGGGTCGCGGTAGGCCTCGCGGTAGTGGACGCGTGCCACGTTGGTGTTGATGATCATCTTGGCGCACATCACGCAAGGTGACGCGCTGACGAACATGATCTTCCCCGGCGTCTGGGCGCCCGCCTTGATGAGGCAGTTCTGCTCCGAATGGAGGCAGCCGCAATTTCCTGGCTGGGCCGAGTCGCAGCGATTGGGCAGGCCCCTGGCGTTGCCGTTGTAGCCGATGCCGAGGACCTGCGTCAGGTCCGCCGTCGTGATCACGCTGCCGACCTGGAGCCGGGCGCAGGTGGAGCGCTTCGCCAGCTCCTCCGCCATGCGCATGTAGACCTCTTCGAGCGGGATGCGCTCGGGCGCCTGCTCGCGCTCGGAAACAGGTTCGGGACGGGCCATCATGGTCAGGTTAACAGGCTTGTGACGCTCGCTTTTCGGGACTACAATGCACCATATGTCGCTGCTCGAACTCTTGTTCGCCCTTCTCCTTGTATGTCTCCTGGCCGGCGTCGCGGGCGTGGCCGCCCTGGTCTGGAACCTGGTCCGGCGCGCCGACGGGCAGGCCCGTGACGTCGCCGAGCTCAGGAGCAGCCTGGAGGCGGGGGGTCACACCCAGGAGTCCCAGGCGGCGGAGCTGCGCGAGCGGCTCACCCAGACCCAGTCGGTGGTCGAGGGCCTGCGCTCGGCCCTGTCCGCGCGTCAACCGGTGGAGGACGAGGCTCGGGCGAGCCTCAGGCGGCTGGAGAGCGTCATCGCCGGCAGCTCGACCCGTGGCGCGGCGGGCGAGAACATCCTGGAAGAGGCGCTCCGGCACCTGCCGCCCGAGATGCTGCAGCGCAACGTCTGGGTCGGCGGCAAGGTGGTGGAGCTGGCGATGCGGCTGCCCGGCGGCAAGCTGCTGCCGATGGACTCCAAGTGGGTCTCCAGCGGCGCGCTCGAACAGCTCGCCGAGCCTGGGCTCGACGCGACCCGCCGCTCCCAGCTCACGGCGCAGGTGGAGCGCGAGGTGGAGAGGCGGGTCCGCGAGGTCGGCCAGTACATCGACCCGGCCACCACCTCGCCCTTCGCGCTCGCCGTCATCCCCGACGCTGCCTACGACGTGTGTCGCGGCGCCATCGTGGGCGCCCACCAGCGGCACGTGATGGTGGTCGGCTACGCGATGGCGCTGCCCTACCTGCTGACCCTCTACCAGCTGCACCTGCAGTTCGCCCGCTCGGTCGACATGGAAAAGCTCCAATCCGCCCTCATCGACGTGGAGCGGCATCTCGACACCCTGGAGACCGTCCTGGAGAACAAGCTGCAAAGGGCGGTGACGATGCTCCAGAACGCCTACGGCGAGGGCAAGCAGGTGTCGGCTCGGATCCGCGCCTCGGCGCAGAGCGTCCAGTCCGCCTCCCCGCCTCCGAGGGAGGCCAAGCAGATTTCCACAGAGCCCCTGAGCCTGGCTCTCGTCGATCCCAACCAGTAGGCGCTTTTGAACAGTTTTGCCCAGTCAATACCCAGCCTGTGCCCAACTCGTCACCAGGGATTTGCACAGGCAATCCACCCATATGTGGTACTTTGGAGGCAGCTGAGGCCGAATATCTTGTGTTTCAGGCTTGACAAGTCGAAAGTCGGGTCGTATATTCGGAGCCGTTACATCGAGGCCCTGGGGCATTAGTGGCGGGCATGCTCTGGGGCCTCTTGCATCCCCAAACGAATAAGTTCAACGACCCACCTGACGACGCACCTACAGCTGGTTCAGAAGCACCCTCACCGGGGATGATTAAAGGAGGCGTTCTCTAGAAAATGGCCAAAAATGTCGCCGACCTCGCCGGAGCCGGTAAGAACGGCCACCGTGCCAAGAACGGAACCAAAACAGGGCTTCGCTTCGGGCGTTACTTCACGCCAGCGGGCAGTCACGCCTATGACCTGGTGGAGTGGGAGCGGCGCACCGCGGCCATCATCGGCGAGAAAGGCCAGGTCATCTTCGAGCAGAAGGACGTCGAGGTCCCCCGCGCCTGGTCGCAGCTGGCGATCAACGTCGTCGCCCAGAAGTACTTCCGGGGCAGCCCGGGCAGCCCGGAGCGTGAGACCAGCGTCCGCCAGATCATCGACCGCGTCGTCGAGACGCTCGCCGGCTGGGGCCGCGCGGACGGTTACTTCGCGAGCGAGGAGGACGCCGAGAACTGGGCGCAGGAGCTGCGCTACCTCCTGGTCACCCAGCACGCGTCGTTCAACAGCCCCGTCTGGTTCAACATCGGCGTCCCCGGCCGCGCGCAGCAGGGATCGGCCTGCTTCATCAACTCGATCCAGGACTCGATGGAGTCGATCCTCGACCTGGTCAAGACCGAGGGCATGCTCTTCAAGTTCGGCAGCGGCACCGGCACCAACCTGTCGGTCCTGCGCTCGTCGAAGGAGCAGCTGTCCGGCGGCGGCACCGCCTCCGGCCCGGTCTCCTTCATGAAGGGCTACGACTCGTTCGCGGGCTCGATCAAGTCGGGCGGCACCACCCGCCGGGCGGCGAAGATGGTCATCCTCAACGCCGACCACCCGGACATCCTCGACTTCATCCGCTGCAAGGCGGAGGAGGAGAAGAAGGCCTGGGCCCTGATCGAAGCCGGCTACAACGTCGGCTTCAACGTCCCGGGCGGCGCCTACGACTCGGTCCAGTTCCAGAACGCCAACCACTCCGTGCGCGCCAGCGACGAGTTCATGCGGGCCGTCGTCGACGACAAGCCCTGGACGACCAAGGCGATCGTCGGCGGCCGCGTGATCGACAAGCACAAGGCACGCGACCTGTGGCGTGAGATCGCCGAGGCGGCCTGGATCTGCGGCGACCCCGGGCTTCAGTTCGACACCACCATCCAGGATTGGAACGTCGTCCCCAACACCGGACGCATCAACGCCACCAACCCCTGTTCGGAGTTCGTGTTCCTCGACGACACCGCCTGCAACCTGCTCTCGCTCAACCTGATGAAGTTCCAGTCCGAGGACGGCAAGTTCGACGTCGAGCGCTACCGGCGCGCGATCGACGTGTGCTTCACCGGGCAGGAGATCCTCGTCTCCAACGCCTCCTACCCCACTCCGGCGATCGCCAGGAACTCCGAGGCGCTTCGTCCCCTGGGTCTTGGATACGCCAACCTGGGCGCGCTTTTGATGTCGATGGGACTCGCCTACGATTCCGAGGAGGGCGGACGCTTTGCCGGCGCGCTGACCGCGATCATGACCGGTCGCGCATTCGCCCAGTCGGCGAGCATGGCTCAGGTCAAGGGCCCGTTCAGCGAGTACGCCAGGAACCGCGAGCCGATGCTGCGCGTGATGGAGAAGCACCGCCAGGCAGCGCACCAACTGAGCACGTCACCCGATTCGGCCGAGGTGGTCGACGCGGCGAGGGAAACCTGGGACGAAGCGGTCAAGCTCGGCCGGACTCACGGCTACCGCAATGCCCAGGCCACCGTCCTGGCGCCAACCGGCACCATCGGGCTGATGATGGATTGCGACACCACGGGCATCGAGCCCGACCTGGCGCTGGTGAAATACAAGAAGCTCGTCGGCGGCGGACTGCTGAAGATCGTCAACACCACCGTGCCCGCCGCGCTGCGCAAGCTCGGCTATGACGAGCTGAAGGTGAAGGAGATCGTCGAGTACATCGACGAGAACGACACCATCGAGGGCGCTCCCCACCTGATGGACGAGCACCTGAAGGTCTTCGATTGCGCATTCAAGCCGGTCAACGGCTCTCGCTCGATCGCGCCGATGGGTCACGTGCGGATGATGGCTGCGGTCCAGCCGTTCATCTCCGGCTCGATGTCCAAGACCGTGAACCTGCCGACGGATGCGACGGTCGAGGACATCGAGCAGACGTACCTCGAGTCCTGGAAGCTGGGTCTCAAATGCATCGCCATCTACCGCGACGGCTGCAAGCGTTCGCAGCCTCTGTCCACCTCGCTCGACAAGGACAAGAAGGCCCCGCGCGCGCAGGGCGCCGAGGAAACGGTCGAGTACCGCGTGGTCCGGCGCAAGCTGCCCGACGAGCGCAAGGCGGTCACGCACAAGTTCGACATCGGGGGCCACGAGGGCTACCTGACGGTCGGCCTGTTCGACGACGGCACACCGGGGGAGCTGTTCGTGACGATGGCCAAGGAAGGCTCGACCATCTCGGGCCTGATGGACGCGTTCGCGACCCAGACCTCGTACGCGTTGCAGTTCGGGGTCCCGCTGAAATTCATGGTCGACAAGTTCAGCCACATGCGATTCGAGCCCTCCGGGTTCACCAAGAACAAGGAGATCCCGATCGCGAAGTCGATCGTCGACTACATCTTCCGGTGGATGGCGAGCCACTTCCTGCCGGTCGAGGACCAGGACGAGGCGGGCATCATCCGGCGTGACGCGCCCGCCGACCCCGCACCCGCGCCGGCGACCGTGGCCAAGGCCGCGCACTCCGCCTCGGAGCTGAAGGTGATCGCCATGCCGGCCGCCAACGGCAACGGCGGTTCAGTGCAGAAGATCACCTTCATCAACACCGACGCGCCGGCATGCCCGGACTGCGGCGCGATCACCGTGCGCTCAGGCTCGTGCTACAAGTGCCTGAACTGCGGGGCGACAACCGGCTGCAGCTGAACTAAACCTTTGGTCCCTCGATCCCGGCACGCACGGCCGCCAGTGACTCTCGCTGGCGGCCGTCGCCGTCAAAATTCGAAGGCGCGAGCCAGGCTTCGAAGGCCGCTCGCCTGAGCGGCCACTCCCCGTCGGTGATCGAGAACCAGGCGGTGTCGCGGTTCCGGCCCTTGACGACCATGTGCTGGCGGAACACGCCTTCGTAGGTGAAGCCGAACCGCTGCGCCGCCCGGCGCGACGGCGCGTTGGCCGAGTCGCACTTCCATTCGAGGCGGCGGTAGCCCAGATCGTCGAAGGCGTGGCGCGCCATCAGGAAGATCGCCTCGGTGGCCTGGCGAGTGCGCTGGAGCACGGGCGCGAACCAGATGTGCCCGATCTCGATCACCCCATGCTCGGCCACGATCCGCATGTAGCTCGCCATCCCCCGCGGTTGCATCGCCTCACGGTCCACGATGGCGTAGAAGAGCGGATCGTCCGAGGCGGCGCACCGCTCGAGCCAGGCTGTGAACTCACCCTGGTGAGCGAATGGGCCGTACGACAGGTAGTCCCAGATGCGCGGATCACCAGCCGCGCCGTGCGAGGCGGTGAAAAGCGGCTCGGCGTGGCGTCCAGGGTCGATCGCCTCCAAACGGACGAGCTCGCCGTCCAGGGTGCCGCGCCCGGGCGGACCCGGCGTCTTCCACTCCAACTCCAATTTGCTCATCGTGTGCGCAGTATTGTGTGCCGCCGAGCCCAGGCCCCGCGCCGGTCGCCGCTAGACTCCCGCTGAGTGGAGCACACCGCGCCCGCCGTCCTCGATCTCGGATTGCTCCTCTTGCTCGCCGCGCTCGCCGGCAAAGCCGCCCGGCGCCTGGGCCTCCCGGCGGTCATCGGTTACCTGCTCGTGGGGGTCGTGGTCTCACCCTTCACCCCTGGCTACGTGGCCAATCGCGAGCAGCTTTCCGTCCTGGCCGATGTCGGCGTGGTGCTGCTCCTCTTCGAGGTCGGCATCGAGATCAACCCCGTACGCCTGGCGCGTGAGCGCCGCCGCCTTCTGCTGCTGTCGCCGCTGCAGGTGTTCGTGACCTGGGGGCTGGCCACCGCCGCCTGCCTGCTGTTCGCGATGAGCCCAGCCGGAGCGGCGATGGTCGGCCTGTCGATCGCCATGTCTTCGAGCGTCGTGGTCGTCAACATCACTCGCAGCCGCAGGCGCACCACCGATCCCGACACCGACGAGGTGCTGCTCGGTTGGAGTGTGATCCAGGACCTGGTCGGTGTCGCCTCGGCGCTGGTGCTCGTGATCGTCATCGGGCTGGGCGGCCGGTCGGGACCCACCGCGCTGGTCGAGCTGGTGGCCTTCATCGCCATCGCGGTGGCGGCGGCCGTCATCCTCCCGTGGCTCCTGCGACGCCTGCAGGCGGAGCACGACCTGTTCCTCCTGGTCTCGGTGGCCAGCGGGCTGCTGCTGGCGGGCTTGGGCTCCCGGTTCTTCGGCATCCCGCTGGCGCTCGCCGCGTTCGTGGCCGGGTTGGCGATCACCGAGAGCGAGGTGGCCGCCGAGGCGCGCCAGCGCCTGCTCCCGTTTCGCGACCTGTTCGCCGTCATGTTCTTCGTCGCGCTGGGTACCGTCATCGACCCCCGCGCCCTCATCCCGGCGCTGCCCTGGCTTGGCTTGTTTCTGGCTCTGGTCGTCGTCACCAAGGTGCTTCTCGTCTGGGTGCTGGCCAAGTTTGGCGGCCTGCACGCTCGATCGCTACAACTGGCCGTCGGGCTCGGCCAGGTGGGCGAGTTCAGCTACGTCCTCGGAGCGCTCGCGCTCGGCGCCGGCCTGATCACCAGACAGGCCAGCGTCGGTCTCATCGGCGCCGTCGTGATCAGCATCGCGACGTCCTCGGTGCTGGTCCGGCTCGCCCACCAGCCCGAGGTCAGGCAAACGGCGCCGATCGAATAGACCGGCCGCCTGCGACCTGCGGCTACTCGGCGCCGCTCACGCGACGTCGTCGATCAGGGCCGCCCAGCGCTCGTCGATACCTCGCACCTTGTAGATCGCGAGCGCTCCGGCCCAGGCGATCACGAACGCGGCCACGATCACGTAGCCGGCCTTGCCGATGAAGTCGAAATTCGCGATGGCGTCGAAGAGGCCGCCGTGCAGCTTCAGGATCTGGATCAGGATCTGCACCAGCTCCACGACGCCGACGAAGAGCGCGACGAACACCGACAGCGACGTCACGGTCAGGTTGTAGAAGACCTTGCGGATCGGGCTGGCGAAAGCCCACGAGTATGCCTTCGACATGAACGCGCCATCGGTCGTGTCCATCAGCGACATGCCCGCGGCGAATATCAGCGGCAGCGCGATCACGACCGTGAACGGAATGCCCTGGGCCGCGGCCCCGGCCGAGATCGCCAGCAGAGCCACCTCCGAGGCGGTGTCGAAGCCGAGCCCAAACAGAAAGCCGATCGGGTACATCTGCCAGCTGTGGTCGATGAGGCGGAAGATCCGGCCGAAGATCCGGGTCATGATCCCGCCCGCCACCAGCTCGTTTTCCAGGCTCTCGCGGTCGTACTCGCCGCGGTGCATGTTGCGGTAGACGCGGATGATGTCGAGCAGGATCACCAGGTTCAAGATCCCGATCAGCACCAGGAAGCCGCCGGACACCAGCGTGCCGACCGCTCCGCCGATGCTCCTCAGCTGTCCGTTGTCGCCGACCACGCCCTGCACGATCGACTTGGCCGCGAGCCCCAATGCGACCGCGATCAGGAACACGACCGTCGAGTGGCCCAGCGAGAAGAAAAAGCCCACGCCCACCGGCTTACGTCCGCTCTGCAGGAGCTTGCGCGTGGTGTTGTCGATGGCCGAGATGTGATCGGCGTCGAACGCGTGGCGGAGGCCGAACGTGTAGGCCAGGCCGCCCAACGCCAGAAGGGATGGATGCTGGGCGCCATACACCAGAAGCAGGCCCCAACCGGCGACGTGCAGAGCGCCGACGCCGCCGAAGAAAGCCCCCAGCCGCGTTCGCTCGCCCCGGTCGAAAGACCGCCCGAGCAGAGTCCAGGGCGAAGCCATGCTCAAAGCCTAATCGCTATCGCGACAAAGTCGCAACTTCGTATTCAGCCGGCGCCCCTGGCACCTGCGACTGCATCTCGGTAACCAAGCGCTCAGCCTCCCGGGGCACCGAGGCCCACCCGCCGGCCGGGGCCACGATCAGAAGCCGGGTTACCGACTCCCGAAGATCCCGCGGACGTCGAACGCGGCCGCGGACGCGATCTGGTCGAAGCCGCACTCGCGCGGCGGCTTGTCGGCCCGCCAGCGCAGGAACCGCGTGGCGTGACGAAAGCGCTCGCCCGCCTCGAGCTTGTCGTAGGCGACCTCGCACACCAGCTCGGGCCGCACCGTGGCCCACTCGGTGTCCTTACCGCGCGACCACCGGCTCGGCCCGCCCGGCATGCGGCCGGCGTGGCCCGCCCCCCACTCCGACTCGGGCACGTCGACGGCCAGGGGTTGCAATTTGGCGATCAACGCCTTGCGCTCGGCGACGCTGAACGATGACGTGTGCCCGACGTAATGCAGGGTGCCTTTGCGGTCGTACAGGCCGAGGAGCAGCGAGCCGAGCGACAGGCCGTCGTTGGACCTGCGCCAGCCGATGACGACGCAATCACAGGTGCGCCGGTGCTTGATCTTCACCCACATGCGCTTGCCGGGGACGTACTCCCCGTCCCACGACTTGGCGATGACACCGTCGAGGCCCGCGCCTTCGAAGCGCTCGAACCAATCCTCGGCCGTCCTGCGGTCGCGGGTGTATGGCGTGAGGAAGATCGGGGGCTTGATGCCTTGCAGCAGCTGCTCGAGGCGCTGGCGCCGCTCGCCGAGCGGTTGGCCGCGCAAATCGGCACCGCCTTCGCACAGCAGATCGAACGCGATGTACCAGGCCGGCGTCGCCTCGCTGAGCATGCGGACGCGCGAGTCGGCCGGGTGGATGCGCTGCTGGAGGGCGCCGAAATCCAGGCCGTTGTCGCCGACGACGACGAGCTCTCCGTCGAGCACCACCTGCTCATCGCGCAGCGTGCGAAACGCGGGCAGGACCTCGGGGAAGTAGCGCGTCATCGGGCGCGCCCCCCGGCTGATCAGCGCGACCTCGTCCCCGTCCCGGAAGACCAGCGTCCGGAAGCCGTCCCACTTGGGCTCGTACTCCCAGCGGTCGCCGGCCGGCATGCCGTCGGCCGGCGCCGCGAGCATCGGTTCCAGGTCCAGGGAGAGCGGAAGTTTCACCAGATTTTTCCCCAGTTGTCTATATCTTGTGGATAGCGAAGCCCCGTGCTACCATATCGTCGGCCGGTGAGCCGGCCCCCTGAAATTCGACACCACGGCCCCACCCCAGCCTTGGGAAGCTCGCGCAAGCGGGCTTCCCGCTTTTATGGGGCGAAACGCTTGAGCAGGTCCCCGACGGTCACGGCGCCGTAGTCCTTCCCCAGCACCGCCTGCGCGGTCGCCCACACCCCGCGGGCCGAGGCCGGGCCGCGGTCTGCCAGGTCGGCGAGGCGAAGGGCGTCGTAGACCTGGATCTCCGGCACCCGGCGCAGCTGGTCGGCCAGCCACTTCGCCCACTGCGTGACGTTGCCGTCGCTGGGCGCGACCTTGGCCGCCGCGGCGGCCACCTTGGATTCGGCGGCGGCCACCGCTTTCCTCGCTCCCGCCGCGACCTTCTCTGCCTCGGCGGCTGCCTGCCCGGCCTCCGCCGCCGCCTTCTCCGCGGCTTCCTTGGCGGCCGCCTCGGCGTGCAGCGCCGACTCCGCGGCCTGCGCCTTCAGCGCCGTCAAGCCCTCGCCGGCGATCTCGCTTATGCGATCCGTGCCTTTCTCCGTGCCGCCGCCGCCGGCGCCCTCTCCGGTGCGTAGCCTCTCACCGAAGCCCCGACCGAGAGCCCCGCCGATCAGGTTCGGCACGTCGAGCCCGGTCAGGCCCTTGATGGCGGTCGTGGATTCGACCATCGCCCGCGTCGCGTTGCGGACGATGTCCGATGCGCCGTCCGCGCTCATCACGGTCAGAGAATCGATGTGGCTCATCGGCTCCGCCGCGGCGCGCACGATGTCGGGCAGCGCGGCCAGCACCGTCTGGATGATGGCCGCCTCGTTGAACTGCTTGTAGGCGTCGGCACGCATCGCCAGCGCCTTGGCCTCCGCCTCACCCTTGGTGAGCACGATCTGCGCCTCCGCGCCGCCTTCGAGGCGCGTCGTCTCGGCGTCCGCTTCGGCCGAAGCGATCCTGGCGCGCTTGTCGCCTTCGGCTCGCGCGATCACCGCCTGCGCCTCCGCCGCCGCCGGCTTGACGGTGGACGACAGCAGCTCCTTCTCCTTGCGCTGGGCCTCGAGCTCGGCCAGCTCGGTCTGCTTGCGCACGACCTCCTGCTGCGCCTGGGCCTGGGCGAGCGGGCCGGCCTGGTCGGCGCGCGCCTGGGCGGCGGCGACCTGGGTCTTGGTCTCGGCTTCCCGCAGCGCGACGTCACGCCCCGCGTTGATCTTGATCTGCTGCGCCTCGGCTTCTCGCACCGCCGCCTCCTGGTCGGTGGAGGCCTTGGCCATGCGCGCGTCTCGCGTGACGGTGGAGACGCTCTGCTGGCCCAGCAGCTCGATGTAGTTCGACTCGTCCGAGAAGCTCTGAATAGTGAAGGCGTCGATCTGCAGCCCGCTCGTGGCAAGGTCGCCCTTGGCGGCGTCCTGCACCTGCTGCAGGAGCTTCTGGCGGTCGCGGATCAGCTCTTCGATGGTCAGCGTGCCGACGATGGACCGCAGCGAACCCTCGAGCACGTTCTTGACGATGGAATCGACCTGCTCCGGCTTGGCGTCGAGAAAGCGCTCAGCGGCGTTGCGCAGGGACTCGACGTCGCGCCCGATCTTGAACGTGGCCACGCCCTGGACCTGGACCTTGATGCCCTGGCTGGTCACCGCGTCGCTGAGCTGCACGTTGATCTGGCGGGCGGTGAGCTTCAGCTTGCCGACCCGGTCGAGCAGCGGGCGGATGAAGGTCCCGCCGCCGACCACGACCTTGACCCCCTTGTCGCCAGGGGAGGCCACGACCTGGCCGCGCTCGTCGCGCACCTTGGCGCCGCGCGAGCCGGCGACGATGAGCGCTTCGTTCGCCCCGGCCACGTGATACCGGCTGGCGACGAAGGCGATGAGGAGGATGAGGATGACCACGCCGGTCACCGCGAGGAATGGTGTTGACGTCAAGAAATCAGGCATCCGACCGTGCTCCTTCATTGCTGGCTGCCGGGGTGGGAGAAACCACGAGATTGCCGCCGGCGACGGAAACGACCCTGACCGCCCGGCCGGCCGGGATCTCGGCATCGGCGGTGGCGGTCAGGTTGTGCGTCGCGCCGGCGAAGCTGATCAGAACGGTGCCAAAGTGGTTGGCGGGGATCGCCACGGACACCCGGCCGGTCGATCCGACCATGTCCTGCAGGCTGAAGGTTTCGGTCGACTCCGACTGGCGCAGCACCTTGAACGCGGCGAACACCACACCCGACCCGAGCGCTCCCGCGACCACGCCGGTCAGCGTCGCGACGCCAGGACCGGCGTCGATGCTGTGCAGGCCGAAAAGGCCGCCGACGCCGAACATGGCGACGAAGCCGAGCAGCATCGGGGTCGGCGACACGCCCGCGACGTCAAAGCCCAGGTGGATGGCGCCGAGCAGGCCGCCGAAGATGTCGTCGACGATGAGGGTCAGCAGCAGGAGGCCGCCGCCGAGCAGCAGGCACACGCCGAAGACGAGGTCGGCCGCGCTCAATTCCTCACCACCAGCGTCTGCAGTTTAGGACTCACGCCCGCGCGCCGCTCCAAAGCGACCGTGATCACCGCAAGGGTGCCCGCCTGGGGGCTTGCTGCCGGGCCGACCCTAGCGCCCGGCGGCCTTGCGTCGCGGAGCCGCCGGGCGCTCGGGGAGCTCGTGGACGGCCGCCGAGGAGGTGGGAGTGACGCCCACCTCCAGGCGTACGAATCCCCGGTTGACCAGCGCCGCCCAGAGGCCGCCGGCCAGGGCGCCGACCAGGGCCCCGAGGAGCCCGAGGAGGAGCGCGGAGGCCGGCACGGCGACGTACCAGAGGTCGGCGACGGTCTCCAGCGAGCTGGCCTGGTCCCCGAATGGAAGGAGCTGCTGGGTGACCCCAAGGCTGAATCCCAGCTGCCGCTGCCAGTCGACCACGGCGCCCGCAAACCAGCTGATCAGCGCGCCGAGTAAGCCGCCCAGGAACATGCCGGCGACCAGCCCGGCCACGCCACCGGCAGAGATCGCTCCCCGCAAGGAGAGCCGCGCCACACGGCCCGTCAACATGCCGAGCGCGGCCGCCACGAGAGCACGACGATGACGGCGAGCAGAAAAAGCGCGGGCAGCGCGACGCCGGCGGCGATATAACCCAGCAGCCTGCCGTGCCGCTCGCTGGGCTGGATGGCGACGGCGATCCCGCTCGACTGCCCGCCGACCACGGGTGCGGGCGGCCCGGTGATCGCGTAGGCGCGCGCCGCGGCGGCTCCGGCCGGCCGCAGCGAGCCGTCCGGCCGGAAGAGGCCGAAGGTTTCGACTTCGATCCCGGGCCGCTGCGTCCAATAGTCGTCAAGCGACCACCAGGTGGCCGCGGCGATGAATCCGCGCGGATGCACGTCGAATTGCGCCGACAGCTGCGAGTACGTGACGTTGAAGACCCTCAGCTGTCGCGTCTCGTCAGCCGGGTCGTCTGCCCAGTGCCCGAATTCCAGGATCATGAGCGGCTTGTCCGGATAGGCATTGTGCGCCCGCATCAGAGCCGTCTGGATGTCAGGCGCTGACAGGCGGCCGCCGTAGAGCACGCCGTAGTAGAAGGTGTAGCCGGCGACGTCGAGACCCGCGCTGGTCGGATCCGCCGGATCCGTGCCGTAGGCCGCCTGGCCGGTCAGGCGGGTGCCGTCGATGCGGCGATCGAGCGCGTTCAACGTGTCCAGCGCCGCCTTCCGCTCCGCGCCACCGGTCGACTCGTTGGCGAATCCATGGAAGAGCACCGAGGGGCGATTGAAGTCGCGCAGGTCCATCTCCACGAGCATTTGCTGAGCCAGGCCGCGATCCATCGCGATCGAGAAGGTCTCGGGCGTGTAGTGGTAGAGCGGGATCTCCTCCCAGAGCGCGACGCCGAGGCGATCGGCGAGCACCGGGAACAGCTGGTTGGGCGGATGGTGGTCGATCCTGGCGAAGTCCGCGTGGACCCGCAGCACGCGCTTGAGCATGGCCTCGATCTCCGCCGCGGCGTCGAGCTGGCCGCCCGCGGGCCGGCCGGCATGGGCGGGCTGCTCGCGTTCCTCGTGCAACGCCACCCCATTGAACGCGATCGGGTCGCCGTTGAGGAGCACGCGCGGCGCGTGCGAATCGACTTTGACCTGGCGAAGGCCAAAGCTCGTGTACAGGTGGTCGACGGGCGTGCCACCGTCATCGACCGCCACGCCGAGCACATAAAGAGAGGGCGTGCTGGGACTCCACAGGTCGCGGCCCCGAATCGCGAATGGCGCCTCGATTCGAACCACCGCGTCCTCGCCCAGGTTTCCGATGTCGATGTGCCGCTCGAGCAGCGGCGTCGCGTCGCGTGGGATGAGGCTCAACGGATCGGGATCGGCCAGGTTGGAGGCGGTGACCTGGGCGGGAAAGAGCGCCACGTCGATGGCGGCATTCGCGGCGACACTCCCCCGATGCTCCACGACGACCGAGACATCGGCGCCATCGAGGTGCGGCACGACATCGGCGCGGACGGCACTCAGGGCCGGGGTCGCCTCGAGCCACACGTCGCCCACGATGCCGCCATAGTTCCACCAGTCGGCAAGGCCCCAGGGGACGATGTCGTTGCGTGTTCCCCACGCCGGGTTGTCGACACGCACCAGCAGCGTGTTTAGAGTCCCGGGCAAAAGCGCCTTGGTGGCATCGAGCGCGAACGGCGTATCGCCACCTTCGTGGTAGCCGAGGTACGTGCCGTTCAACCAGACGTCTGCGACGTAGCGGACAGCTCCAAACTTCAGCGTCGCGTACGAGCCCGCCCAGCCGGCGACGGCCAGGAAAACGCGCCGGTAATAGCCGCCTGTGACGCTGCGCACCGGTGGCGGGTCGAAGGTGCCGGGCACGGCCAGAGAAGACCAGCTCGCGTCGTTGAAAGTGAGGCCGGCCCGCATGCCCAGCTCCCGGGTGATGGGTTTGAGCGTGCGGTCGCGATCGTCGAGGCTGAGGTCCGAGTCAAGCGCCTGTGGCTCGAACTTCCAGGCGCCGTCGAGGTTCTGGCGAAAGCGTGGCTGCGGGTCGAACGTCGGCACCGGCAAGCCGGACTGGAAGGCGACGACTCCGCCAGATACGTCCCGCAGGGACAGCGTCGCCGGCAGGTCGGCCCGGCCGGGCGCGGTGGCAAAACCGCAGGCGCCGATCGAAGAGGCAACCAACAGGCTGCCGAGGACCAGCCATCCGGCTCGGGTGGGCATCGCGGTCCAGGCGCAGCCCAGCACGAATCGATCGTACCGGTCATCTCCGATCGGGGCCGTGGTGAGGGAATCCGCAGGGAACCACGCGCTCCCGGTGATGTACTACGTGCGAATGAACCAGCTGCCGCTTGACTCCACGCCGACCGAACGACTATCTCGACGCGGCCGCCGCGCGGTTGGCGTAGGGGCACTGGTGCTCCTCGTGATCGGTGCGGCCAGCTTCGCTTACCTTCGCTCGAGCAACACCCTGACGACGGTGGGAGTGCCCAACACCAATCCCCTGGCGGCCGGCCTCAACCCGGTCAGATACGAGTTCGTGACCCCGTCGGTGGGATGGGCAGTCATGAACCCTTTCACTCCGCCAAGTTCGGTGGGCCGGTTTCTCGTTTTCAGGACCCTTGACGGCGCAAAGCATTGGCAGCTACAGCTCGCCGGCCAAAGCAGCAGCCCTGGGTTCATCCCGATCACTGTCCAGTTCCTCGATAGGAAGCACGGCTACATGGCGCTGGACCTGGCGTTCACAGGCGAGCAGGTCTACACGACGAATGATGGTGGCGAGGAGTGGCAGGCTGTTGTGCTGCCGGCGCCTCAGAGCGTTGTGGTCGTGTTCGACGATGCCGGCTACGGCTGGGCGCTTGCCCAGGCCAACGCCCCAGGTCAGCTTTTCAAGTTGTACGCATCCGGCGATGGCGGCGCTGCCTGGCAACGACTCCCCGACCCGCCGGGCGACGCTTACTACCTGGCGTTCCGCGGCCCGACTGAAGCCTGGATGGGCAGCCTGGGTCCAGGCCCTCCCCACGTTTACGTGTCCGCGGATGCGGGTCATACCTGGCAGCGACGTGATCTGCCGCCACCGCCAGGAAGAACCTGGGACACCGGCGGTGGCGGGACCACGGTCCAATTACTTCCCCAGATGGGCGCGGTCGCAGCGACCAAGGGCGACCTCTTCACGTCATTTGATACCGGCAACACGTGGAGGTACGTGCCGGCCCCGCCGGGCGAGGTCGGGCATCAGGATGCGTCTCACTGGTGGGCCATCAAGGGCTCCGTCCTTTCCAAATCGTCGGATGCCGGCCAAACATGGAGCCAGGTCACGAAAGCCTTGCCGGATTGGCAGTTCGTCCCTCACGTTCTCGACTCGAGGCATGCATGGGCGGAGTTGACCGTTGTGGGCGGCTACGGATTGGCCTTGACCAGCGACGGCGGCCTTCATTGGACCCGAGCCAACGTCCCGCAGCCCGCAGTGACTCCCTCATGACCAGTCGGTGGCAGCCTTCGAGCGTTCAGAAACGCAGTGGTCGGGGAGCCAACTGGAGGTCCAGCATTGGGTACCCAGAAGCGCGAATCTAACGACCAGCGCTCGCCAGAAAAGTAGTGTCGCGACGCTGTACCCGGACCGATTGGTGGTCCGACGTCCGAGCGCGAAGGAGCTGCAAATTCCCCTCAAGACTTGTCGACGGTTCACCTCGAGTCAGTTAGTGGCTTCGGAATGCGGGACCCGATCTACGTGTTTCTCGACGCGGACAGCAATGTGTTGTTCTGGTCGGTGGCCAGCAGGTGGTCAGACGTGGATCTAAGGCACTTGTAGAAGCGCCTCGACCTTGAGCCGGTTAATGCTCTGAACAAGGTCAACGAATTTCAAGCCACGCCATACGACCGACGTTATTGACCACCGTCATGTCCACTCCATCGCGGGATGCCCTCAGAAACGTGTTGGTCGGGCGGGCGAGATTCGAACTCGCGGTCTCCTGGTCCCAAACCGAAGGCAAAGGCCTACCGTATTCGACCCGATCTTAGCGCCGGTCTGCCAATCGAGCGCAAGTCTCTTAACTCAATTGCATCCGCCGGCGACTGTGCCACCGGTGACGTCCGACACCTTGACGAGCGTGTCGTTGGTGTCGAGGAGGTAGATGCCATCTTCACCCGCCAGCCATGTGCCGTGACTGTCGGAGATGGTCAGCTGTTTGAACGAGCCGTTAGAGATCGGAGTCCCGGATGTCGCCGTCGTGTAGACGTACAGAACCGGCGATGCCGAAGTCAGCGGAATCGGAAACTCCGTGACCAGTGGATAGCCGTGTGAATCGAGCCCCATGAACCAGATCCACGCGTTGTCGCCGACCGTCGCCCACGCATCTTGGGTCCCCGATGTGAGATCCATCCGTAACAGCCGGCGAGGCATGATCGTTCCACCGTCCGTCCACGCGATCCCGTTCCTGAACGCTTCGATCCATCCGGCTTGCACGTTCGGAATCTCGGTGCTGGCACCGGTCACTGGATCAAGTCGCCACAGGCCTCTGCCACCCTCGCCGCTGTAGTACCTGACCGCGGTGATGTAAATACCGTCGGGCTGATAAGCCAACACTGCCCGCGGTGGACCCGAATAGATAACCCGGTCACTCGCATCCTGTAGTGATACAACGTGGATCCGCGTCGCGCTATTTAACGTGTCAGACGAACTCGCTTTGTATGGTTCGGCATAGGCGTATGCCAGTCCGTCGTTACGGACCTGCTCCCTCCGCACCGGCAACCATCGCTTTGCGGCAAGGTCGTAACTTCCTGAATCAGAGCTGCCAAAGGCCGAGCCCTTCAGCGTCGGCGCCTGGTCAGTAACCAGCAAGTCACCGGCCGTGCTGAGACCTCCAGCTGCATCTGCAGTCCACGAGCCTAACTGCCCGCTGATAAAACCGCCCGAGAACGGAGGGCCCCCAAACCCCATGGAGGCAGGCTTGATGTAGGACAGCCGACAGTCAGGAAAAGGAGCTCGGGCGACCGCCGGCAAGCTAGGCCACGTGGATACGGATGGAGCGGCACTCGGACTCGGGCTGTCGAGCCTTGCCGACGAGGCGGTGACGGTTCCCGACGCAAACGGCGAGTTCGCTCCGCCTGATGAACCGCGAGGTGAGCCACAGGAGCTGAGTACGAGGAGTGCCGCCAGGAAACCTAACGCCTTCATCTCGGGTAAACGGCGGCTTGACCAGCTTGGTTATGGCTGAAGCTATGCATGTGCCGGGAAGCTAATCACATCCTCCATCGCCAGCCCAAGAGCCAGACAGACTGCGCGAAGAGTGCCGAACGTCGGACGGCGGCGGCCAGCGACAAGGTCGCACAAGGTGCCTTCGTCAACCCGGGCCCGCCGACCGAGGTCGCGGCGGGTCCACCCGCGCAGAATGCGCGCCCGGTCGAGAACCGCGACGTCAACCGACCAGGCGGCGAGCGACGTCATGTACACCCCACTGGGAGTGGAGGGCTTGGTTCCTCAAAACGCCCTGGAATGCACGGTGTTACGCATTCCGTGCATTCCGTGGATACGTACGAGGTCCAACGCGATGTCCGCCCGATGCTCGCCGCGTGCTGGATGCGCAAAAACTCGACCCCGATCACGCTGCGCGCCGCGCGCGTAAGTGCGCGCCCGCGCTCCCCATGGTGCAGTCAACGACGCCTGCCTCGCCGCAGCACGAGCCGCGCGGCTCCACCGTATGGAACGCGCCGGCCCGCGGCTCCCGATGCCAACCATGCCTATCAGCCTCATCGGCGACGATGAGACCAGCGCGACAAGGACGTTTCAACCGCATCTTGGGACGCCTGCAAACGTCCCAAACGTCCCCTAAACGTCCGACGGTCCGCAGCCTTGCGCGAAAACAAGGTTGCGGTGTGGGGCTATCTTGGCCTCAATGGTCCGCTCCATTCGATTGGTGACCGACGGAGACCGATTAGAACGGCGGTGCTGGCCGCTCTTCATCGAGCACGACTTTCCGAGCTACGAACGGTTCTGGGTTTGGTTCGTAGTCCCGCTCACAAACCGGGACGCCATTCCGCCCGATGTCCACTTCAAAATGGACACCGAACTCGGTGGGCTGACGCCACCACGCGACTTCTTCGACATCTATCTCGCTCAGTTGAACTATTCGGTGATCTGGCACCTCTCTGCCGCGTATGCCATGCGCGCTACTGCAGCGACTCGTGGCTGGGAGTCCCAGCTCTTTGTGCACACGATCATTCGACTGTGCTCGGCGCTCGATGTGGCCGACGAGTTGCTTCAGCTAGACAATGCTGGCCGGCCCATCGTGGCGGATCCATGGAATAAGGCTCAGGTGAATCGGAGCAGGTGGCGTAAGGCTCATTCGCATCCCTACTTGGCAGAACTGCAGAAGTACAGGAACCAACTCATACACAGCGGACCGTTCATGCATTGGGAGGAGGGTCCTATCTTTCCGAGGGTCGGCCGGCACTCCAATTATTGGGACTGGCGGAAGGCCTCTGGTCCGCTGCCACGACGCGCTGGTCGCGACTTTGCCCATGCTGCCGCAATCACCGAAGATGCGTGGAAGCGAACAACCCGCTATCTGAATCGATCATGGAGTGAGTTGCTGCGCGGGCGCAAGGTCAGCCGCAAGCGTCTTCGGCCAATTGAGATGGAAACCCCGAGCGCAGATATGCCGCTTTCCCGAGAGGGAATTGTTTCAACAACCACGCCAACATTCGCTGTGGGCCACGTGACCCCATTCGATTTGACCGTGCTTGATGCCCCGGTTGAATCGCACCCCCGGTCGTCAACTTCGATTCCGTGGTTAGAAGGAGGTTCAGGAGTGTTCTGGGATCCACGAGTCCTCGATGCACCACTCGGTGACGTCACGGGGTCGTCAACGACGCCTTTCAATGTTGCGATCTCAGCTTCGAGTGGAAAGAGCCGTCAGACGCCGCCTCCGCGTCCTCCGAGGGGTCGCCGGTCTAAGGGTGTTCAGCGGGACGAGTGATCCCCTACGACCAGTCGGTCGCGGGGTTGCTCGCAATTAGCTCGACCCAGTCCGCCCGCGAGCCCAGGTCGCGCTCCGTGGCCAGGCGTACATAGCGCTGCAGCACTCCATAGTCCGAGTGGCCCATCGCCGCTCGCAGATGCTCGAAGTTCCACCCCATCTTCGCCGCGACGGTAGCAAAGGTATGGCGAAACGCGTGGGCATGCACGCGAAAGCCAACGCGCCGAGTGATGCGGTCCATCATCGACTTGATCCCTGGCCCCTGGTACGGCCTCGAGTACTCGTTGATAAGTAGCTGCGGCAGGTCTGTATCGCCGCGATGGCGGGCTTCGTAGCGCTTGATCGCCGCCGCCAGCTTGGGTGTGATCGGCACCCGGCGTGACTTGCGGCCCTTGGCGCCGGCGTTCCAGCGAACGCGGAGCTCCACACGTCCGCTACTCAGCGAGTCAGTCATGACGTCAGACAGGCCGTCCGGACCCACCACTGCCAGGCCGCAGAGCTCCTGGCGCCGGAGACCTGAGCCGACGAGGATCCGGACCACCAGGTCCTCCGTATGTAAGGCGGGGTTGCAAGCGGCAAGGATCTTCCTTAGCTGGGCGATGTGGTAGACGGTCGGCTCCTTGTCCGGCACGCGAGGCGCGGTGAGCTCGAGGATTCGTGAATCGACCGCGTAGCCCTCCCGGCGAGCCCAGCGGAGAAAGCAGAGGATGGCTCGGTGATACTCCAGGATCGTCTTTGGCGCCAGCGGCCGGCCGTACTTGCCGACCCTTGCGGCTAGGTGTGCTCGAAACGTGCGCACCCGCCCCACGTCGACCTCGTCGAAGCTTCGCACTCCCTCAGCCTCCAGCCAGCACAGAAACGGGAGGACCGTATCGTCGTAGTAGATCAGCGTCTTCGGCGAGAGCAGCTGGCCCTGGCGGTCCAGTCGGAAGTGCTCGTAGCCAACGACCAGCGGCGGCTGCCGGCGAACCGGAACAGCAAAGCCACCGCCCCTGACGACCCGAACCGAATGTTTCACGGCGCCCATCTTGGCCTCCCTTGTAACGGGTAGGCCAGCGTCCAGGTCTCTTAACTCGGCATGTTCCAGGAGTTTTCCACAGCCGTTCCAACCCCGCGCCCAAGGCCTTCCAAAACGGTCGAAACGAGATCGAAATCGGCCGTTTTCTGGGTCTCAAAACGTGTTGGTCGGGCGGGCGAGATTTGAACTCGCGGTCTCCTGGTCCCAAACCAGGCGCTTTACCGAGCTAAGCTACCGCCCGCCGGACGCCCCATCCGAGAGCCGTTCGAGCGCACCCGACTGTAGCAGCGCACGCACCGCCGCGGCCCGATGGCTGTACTGACGCTTCTCTTCCGGCGGCATCTCCCCGAACGTCTTCCCGGCCTGCGGCACAAGGAACACGGGGTCGTAGCCGAACCCGGCCTGGCCGCGCCAGTCGGGCACGATCTCGCCGTGACACTCGCCCCGGAAGAGTTGCGTGGCCTGGCCTGGGCCCGCCAGCGCCAGCGTGCAGGTGAACTGAGCCCGCCAGGGCCGCGCGTGGCCGTCCAGCCGCCGCAGCAGCTCGGCGGTACGCTCCTTCTGGTTGGGCCCCAGGCGGGCCGACCGTATGCCCGGGAAGCCGTCCAGCGCGTCCACCTCGACCCCCGAGTCATCACCCAGCGCCGGCAGCCCGGAGCGGGCCGCCGCCGCCTCCGCCTTCAGCCGCGCGTTGTCGGCGTAGGTCTCCCCCACCTCCTCCACCTCGCTGTCGAAGGCGATGAGCTCCAACCCCGAGCCGGCGAGCAGTTCGCGGTACTCGGTCAGCTTGCCGGCGTTGCCGGACGCGATGACAAGGCGACCGCGGTCAGCCAAGCGTGGTCCCAGCCCAGGGCAGCGCCGAGCGCTTCACAGGGTCGCGATCGCGCGTTTCTGCTGGACGATCAACTCCTTGATGCCCTTGTGCGCGAGCGCGAGCATCGAGTCCAGCTCGGCGCGCGCGTACGGCGCTCCCTCGGCCGTCGCCTGCAGTTCGACCAGGCGGCCGTCTTCGGTCATCACGCAGTTGAGGTCCGTCGATGCCTGGAAGTCCTCGGTGTAATCGAGATCCAGCACCGGGCTGCCGTCGACGATGCCGCAGCTGACGGCGGCGAGGTACTGCCGCACAGGGACCTGGTCGACCATGCGCGCATCCTTCATGCGCTTGACCGCCATGTACAGGGCGGCGAAAGCGCCGGTGATCGAAGCCGTGCGCGTGCCGCCGTCGGCCTGCAGCACGTCGCAGTCAAGCGTGATCGTCCGCTCGCCGATCTTGCTCATGTCGACGGCCGCTCGAAGCGACCGTCCGATCAGGCGCTGGATCTCGTGCGTGCGGCCGCCCAGCCGGCCCTGGATCGACTCTCGCGTGCCGCGGTCGTGCGTGGATCGAGGCAGCATCGAGTACTCGGCGGTGATCCAGCCCTGCCCGCTGCCGCGGCGGTGGGAGGGCACGCGGTCTTCGACGCTGGCGGTGATCCAGACACGCGTGCGGCCCATCTCGATCAGGCACGAACCCTCGGCGTGCACGTTGACGCCGAGTTCGATCTTCAACGGTCGGAGCTGGTCGGGCTGGCGCCCGTCCGGGCGTGAGTCCTGCGTCATCGGCGGCTGAGTTTGAGAATCAAGGCGGTTCCTTCGTAAAAGATGTACAGCGGCACGAACATGATGAGCGGGGTCAGCGGGTCGGCGCCGGGGGTCAGGAAGTTCGACAGCAACCCAAGGCCCAGCATCCACCACGGCCGGTTCTTGTAGAGCCAGCGCGAGCTGATGATGCCCAGCATACCCAGCACGAAGAGCACGACCGGCAGCTCGAACACCAGGCCGAACCCGATGACCATGGTGAGGATGAAGCCGATCAGCTCGCTGATGTCCGCGAAATACGAGACGCTCGGCGGCGACAGCGCGTTGAGGACGTGCAGGTAGAGCGGCAGGGCGAAAATCGCCGCCGCCACGCCCAGCGCGAAAAAGAAAATGGTGGCGACGATCAGCGGGAGCATCAGCCGGCGCTCGTGCCGGTGAAGGCCCGGGCTGACAAACCACCAGACCTGCTGGATCACGACCGGCGCCGCGAGGATCAGGCCGAGGTAGAGGGCGACCTTGAGCTCGAGCAGGAATCCACCCGCCGGCTGCAGGTAGTACGCATGCCCGACGCCGGCTCGGCGCACCAGCTGACCGATGACCTGGCCTGAGATGAAGAACGCGGCGACGGTGGCGATCGCCCAAGCGGCGATGGCGACGATGAGCGCGCGCCGCAGCGCCTCGAGGTGCTCGATCACCGACATGCGCTGTTCCTCGACCGGAAGGTCGGCGCGTGGGGCGCGCCGAAGGACCCGATCTAGGAGGGCCAAGAAGGCGGCCTCAGCTGTTGGTCGAGGAGGTTGAGTCCGAGCCCTTCGCGGGGGTGGTGTCGGCGGCGGGAGCGGGCGGCGGCGGCGGGGCCGGCGCGGGCGTGGCGTGCACCGAAGACGTCACCTCGTTGGTCAGCTCCGAAGTCGCCTTGCGGAATTCGCGCATGGCCTTGCCCACCGCGCCTCCCAGCTCGGGCAGGCGGCCCGGACCAAAGATGATCAGCACGATGACGAGGATGGCGACGATCCACAGGGGATGAATAGGCATTTGCGCCGATTATAGGCCCCAGCCGGTGAGGCGCCGAGGCCCGGTCAGGAGACTTTGATGGCGATCGAGGTGATGTGGTCCGTCGCGCTCAGCTGCTGGGCTTTGTCCAGGCCCGAGATCACAGTGCCAAACCGGTTGTAGACGGCCGTCGGGCCGGTGTCCGGCCACGGCGCCTTCTCGATGAAGAACTGGCTGCCGTTGATCGCGCCCCCAGGCACCCGCGCCATGCCGACCGCGCCCAGGTCCCAGTCCGGGGTCGTGTTGGGCTCCTCGGGCAGGGTGTAGCCGGGACCTCCGGTCCCATCGCCGTTGGGGTCGCCGCCCTGCACGACCCAGTCCTCGCTCTTCCAGAAGTCGAGGCCGTCGTAGTAGCCGTGGATCGCGAGCACGATGAAGTTGTTGACCGTCACCGGCGCGATCTCCGGGTGCAGCTGGATCACGATCGTGCCCAGCGTGGTGTTGACCACGGCGTGGTATTTGCGGGTCGCCGAGATGCACATCGGTTGGGGGCCGATGAACTGGTGGGGTGCGATTTGAGTCGATGTCGCGCATGCCGCCAGCTCGGCCGGCACCTGCGGTTCAAGGGCCCGATTGATCAGCAGGCCCGAGCCGAGGACCGCCGCCACCAGCGCGCCCATGATCAAAAGCGGCACCCAGGGCCGGCGCTGCCACGCCTCGGGCACGGCGGCCTCCTCATCGGCCGCCGGCGCGACGCGCCGTGCCGCCGCCTTGGCATTGCTCACCGGCTCACTTCCTCGCCGCGGATTCCGCGATCGCCTGGACGAGGCCGTGCGTCGTGTACTCGCGCGCCACGATGGCAACCCGCAGTCCGAGCTTGCGCGCCGTGTCGGCGGTGACGGGGCCCATGCAGGCGATCTCCGCATCACCGAGCACAGCCGGCAGGCGATCCTCCGGGAAAGCGCGGACGAAGTTCGCGACCGTCGAAGAGCTCGTGAAGGTGATCACGTCGACGCCCTCGGCATTGAACAGGCGCAGCAGCGAGGCGCCCGCCGCCGGCGGGCACATCGCGCGATAGACGGGAAGGATCTCGACTTCGGCGCCACGGTTGGCAAGCAGCGCGGGTAGGGCGTCGCGCGCGATCTCCGCTCGCGGCACGAGCACCCGCATGCCTTCCATCTCCCAGCCTTCCAGCGCCTTGGCCAGCCCTTCGGCCGTGTACTCCGAGGTCACGAGCTCCGGCCGCAGCCCATGTGTCTCGAGCGATTCGGCCGTCTCCTGGCCGATGGCGCAGAGCTTCGAGGCATGCAGCGCGCGCGCGTCCGCGCCCGTCGTCAGCAGCATCTGGAAGAAGATGTGGACGGCGTTCGCGGAGGCGAAGATGACCAGCGCCGTGCCGTCAAGGCGCGCGATCGCCTTGCGCACCCGATCGTCCGTCGGCATGGGCATGATCTCGATGGTTGGGATCTCGACCACGTAGGCGCCGAGATCGACCAGCTCGCGACGGAACGGGTCGACCTGGTGCCGCGCGCGCGTGATCAGCAGGCGCCGGCCGTGCAGCGGCCGCTTCGACATGGTGTCCAGCCGCTCGGCCATGTCCACTCCCGGTCCCAGCACCAGGAGGGCATCGCCGCGCAGCCCATACGTGGTCGCCTTTCTGGCCAGCTCACCCAGCGGTGCGCTGACGCGGTGCTGTCCGGGCTGGCCCGGATTGAGGATGAGCGCGGAAGGCGTCTGGGGACTCCGGCCATTGGTGAGGAGCGCGGTGATCCCGGACTCCCACCAACCCGAGGCGAGCCGGAGCACCACGGTGTCGCCGCCCTTGACGATCCCGAAGCCGATCGAGGCCGACAAACCTTCGACGGTGAGGGGAATCCCGCTCATCACCGGCGCCGCGAGCTCGACGATGAGACCGGGCACGGCCTCGAAGTCCACGCCCGCCCGCTCCAGCCGCTCGGCGAACTCGCTGCCGTTGGAGAAGGCATAGGGGTTGCCGGGGAACAGGACGGTCACGCTCCTTCCGGCGCGCGCTAGCTTCACCACCTCATCGATCGACTCGAACGGCGCGATGTCCGCGTTCGCCGGCGCCAGGTGCAGCAGGCCCGCGCCACAGCCGTCGCAGTTGCGGATGACGTCGGCTTCCTTGATCGCCTCGACCGCCTGCACAGTGGTCAGGCCTGGGTGTCCCGGTCCGACACCGACGAGCCTGACTCTGCTCACGCCTCCACCCTGGTCATCGCCCGCTAGACAGGTTAGAGCTTTCGCGAGACAACGTAATCGGCCACCGCCGCCAGCGCTTCGCGCGCTGCTCCGGCCGGCAGCGCGCCCAGCTGGTCGCGCGCCTCGGCGGCATGAGCGCGGGCGCGTTCGATGGCCCGTCGCGGACCGTGACTGCCACGCACCAGCTCAACCAGCTCACGCGCCTGCTCGCTGCTCAGCTGCCGTCCGTCCTCGAGTGTCTGCCGAGGCCAGCCGGCGGCGGACGGCTCCTCGATCGCCAGCATCAGCGGCAGCGTGGCAAAGCCCTCCGCGATGTCGTGGCCGATCGGCTTGCCGATCTCATCCTCGCTGCCGGTGTAATCGAGGACGTCATCGGCGATCTGAAACGCCATGCCGAGGAGACGGCCGTACGCGCGTAGCGCCGAGCGTTCGACGCCGCCCAGCCCGCCGAGCAGAGCGCCGATCTCACAGCACGCCGAGAGCAGGGTCGCGGTCTTGGCCTCGATGCGCCGCATGTATTCGTCCACGCCGGTGCTGTAGCGGTAGCGGATCGCCTGCTGGCGCACCTCACCCGCGCAGATGTCCATCACCGTCCGCGCCAGGATCGCGACGACCTCAGGCGAGTCGGTGTGGGCCGCCTGCTCGTACGCCTTGGCGAAGTAGTAGTCGCCGACCACGATGGCCGCCTCGTCGCCCAACCGAGCCGCCACCGTGGGACGGCCCCGGCGCACGGCGGCCCGGTCGATGACGTCGTCGTGGACGAGAGTCGCGGCGTGCGTCAGCTCAACCGCCATCGCCGCCGGGGTCAGCCTCTCCAGGTCGTACCTCCCGACCCCGGCCGACAGCAGCACCAGCGCCGGCCGGATCCGCTTGCCCCCGGCATCGAACAGGTCGGCCATGGGGGTGGCGACGACGTCTGGATCGGCGAGGATGGCGCGGCGGAGGGTCGCGTCGACCTTCGCGAGGTCGGTCGCAACCGGGCCGAACAGGCCTACGTCGTCGACTCCTGCCAGATTCTCACCTCCTCCGCCTCGATCGCTTCACCGAAGAGGTTGGCCGCGATCTCGTCGAACCGCTGAGGCACGGCGGTGACCAGAACCTCATGGCGCGGCACATCGCCGTCAGCGCGCAGGCGCGAGTGCTCGAGGTGTCGCTCGACCTTGGCCGCCGTCGTCGTCGCCGAGTCGACCATCTCGAAGCAGCCGGGGTAGAGCCGGCCGATGGCGGGTTTCAAAAGCGGGTAATGGGTACAGCCGAGGACCAGGGTGTCGGCGCCGAGCTGGACGATGTCGGCCAGGTCCCGGCGCAGCACCGTCTCGGCCCGCGGCGAGTCGGCTTGACCCGCCTCCACGATCTCCACCAGCTCCGGGCAGGCCTTCTGGTACACGCCCACCATCGGATCCAGCTCCTTGATGGCATGCAGGTATTCCTGGCTGCGCATGGTGCCCTCGGTGGAGATGACTCCGATGCGGTTGTTCTTCGTCGCCTCGACCGCGGCCTGGGCGCCCGGGCTGATGACTCCGATGATCGGCAGCTCGAAGAGCTCACGCGCGTGGTTGAGCGCGGCGGCTGTGGCCGTGTTGCACGCGATGACGACCAGCTTGACGTCACGCGATTCGAGGTAACGGATGATGTCGACGGCGAAGCCGCGCACCTCCTCCTGGTAGCGCGGGCCGTACGGGAAGTGCAGCAGATCGGCGATGTAGATCGTCGGCTCGAGCGGCAGCCGCTCGCGGATTTCCTTGAGCACCGTGAGACCGCCCACGCCGGAGTCGAAGATCCCGATCGGACGCTGGTCGCCCATGTATCCGAGGTTCAAACGGATTTGACCGAGAGACGGTAACCCAGGCCCGGAACGGCCTCCAGGCTCACGCCCGCATGCGCACGCTCCGTCAGCTTGCGGCGCAGACGCTGCACATGGGGGTCGACCGAGTGGTCGTCCAGGTCGTATGGATAACCCCAGACCTTGTCGCGCAGCTGTGCACGGGTGAGGACGCGCTCCGGATTGGCGGCGAGCACGGCGAGCAGGTTGAACTCGGTCATCGTCAGCGATATCTCCTCCTCGCCGATCTTCACACGCCGCGCCGCGTTGTCGATGTGGAGAGGGCCGATCGTGAGCACACCCTCCCTGGTGCCTCCCGTCTCCGTGAGCGCCGACCGCCTCAGGTGCGCGTTGATCCGCGCCGCAAGGATGCGTGAGTCGAACGGCTTGGTGATGTAGTCGTCGGCGCCGACCTCCAGACCGACCACCTCGTCCATCTTGGCGGAGCGGCCGGTGAGCATGACCATCGGACTGAGGAGGTCCTGGCGGCGCAGCTCGCGGATCACCTCCGTGCCGCTGATGTCGGGGAGCACCCAGTCGATGAGCACCAGGTCGGGCCGGGCGCTCGTCGCCAGCTCGATGCCCTGGGCACCGGTGGCGGCCTCCAACACGTCGTGGCCCTGCAGCCGGCACACCTCGGCGACCAGCATCCTGATCGGCGCGTCGTCCTCGATCAGCAGGATCCGCCGCCTTCGACGGGCGGGCCCAGCGGTCAGTTGTGTGTCGGAGGCGCGAACCCTACCCGCCGCGACTCACGTGCTGAGCGCTTCGGTCTCCTCATCAGGAGAACGCGCTTATCCCCCCCGTCGAGCACGTCGGCGAGCTCCCAGCCATCGGCGCCGGATTCCCTCAGGAGCTTGACCAGCGTGACGCCATCGACAACCTGGGCCACGGTCAGAATCTGGGTCGAGTACTCCCACTCGCGGGCCGGCAGGCCCACGGAGGGCACCAGGCCGGGCGCGGTCGCGGCGCCATCGCCAGGATGACCGGGCTGCTCGGGCTCGTCGGGCTCGTCCGGGTCGTCGGGTTCTTCTTCGGAGTGGATGCCCATTGCCGTCGATTGTAGGCCGAAGGTCCACGGCGTACCCCCGGCGGGGGTCGAACCCGCGCTGGACCGGGTTTAAGCCGGCTGCCTCTGCCATTGGGCTACGGGGGCAACACCAATTCTGCCCCGGCGGGCGGTTACTTCGGGTACTCGAAAAAGCCTTTGCCGGTCTTGCGGCCGAGGTGGCCGGCTTCGACCAGCTTGGTCAGTAGCGCCGGCGCGTCGGCGCCCTCGCCCTGGCGGTGCCGGTCCTTCATCGCCCCATAGAAGATGTCGAGGCCGCTGAAGTCGAGAAGGTGGAAGGGACCCATAGGCCAGTTCAAGCCCTTCTGCACGGCGACGTCGATGTCCTCGGCGCTGGCGTAGCCACCTTCCAGAAGACGAAGGGCCTCCTCGGAGGCGGCGAACAGGATGCGGTTGACGATGAAGCCCCAGATCTCCTTCTGCAGCAGCACCGGGGTGCGATCGATGCTGCGGACGAATTCCATCGCCGCCTCGATGGCGGAGTCCGCGGTCTTGGGCCCGCGAACGACCTCGCAGAGCTGCATGACGGTGACCGGGTGGAAGAAGTGCATGTTGCAGCACAGCTCGGGCCGGCCGGTGAAGCCGGCGAGCCGGCTGATGGCGATGGTGCTCGAGTTGCTGGCGAGGATCGCGTCCTTCTTGGCGTGCGCTCCCAGCGCTTCGAACACGCCTTTCTTCGCGTCGAAGTCCTCGATCACGGCTTCGATGACCAGATCCGCGGCAGCGGCGGCGGAGCTGAGGTCGCTCGAGTCTCGGATACTCGCGAGAGCATCGGCCGCCTTGGCCTCATTGATCCGTCCCTTCTCGACCGATCGGCTGAGCAGGCGGCGGTTCTGCGCGCGCGCGCGCTCCAGCTGACCAGGCACCGCGTCGACGAGCGTGACTTCGTAACGACCCGCGAGCGCGGTTTGCAGTGCGATCTGGGATCCCATGGTCCCGGCGCCGACGACCAGCACACGCTTCAATTCATGCATGCGGGTGAGCATGAAGCAATTCGAGGCCGCCGCGCAGGCGGCCGTGGACTCGATCCCCGAAACCTTCGGGCCCTACCTCGAGAACACCGTCTTCATCCTCGAGGAGAGCTCGCCCGACGGCCTCATGGGTCTGTACGAGGGGGCGACAGCGCTCGCGGCCGGTGAGGGGATGCCGGAGCGGATCACCCTGTACAAGCGCTCGCACGAGGAGGCGGCCCGATCGATGGAGGACCTGGTCGCGGAGGTGCGGCGGACGATCCTTCACGAGGTCGGCCATCACTTCGGGATGGAGGAGGACGACCTCCCCTACTAGCGGAGGGTCCAGAACGAGCGGTCCCACAGGATGAGCGGATCGCCCGAGCCCCTGATGGCGGCTTCGATCTCGCCGACGCAGATCTCGTGGTCGCCGGCGGCATGGACCTGTACGAGCCTGCATTCGAGCCACGCGGCGCAGCCCTCGATGAGCGGTATGCCGTTGGCGCCCAAGCGGTGTGGCACGCCCTGCCACCGGGTGTCGATCGCCGGCGCCCGCCCGGCGAAGCGGTCGGCGATGAACTCCTGTGATCGCGTCAGGACGCTCACGTTGAACGCCTTCCCCTCGACCACGGCCGCTCGCGTCGCCGCCTCGCGCTCGAGGCCGACCAGCACCATCGGCGGCTCGGTCGAGATTGAGACCAGGCTGCTGGCCGTGAGCCCCCGGTAGCCGTTCCCGACGCGGGCGCTCACGACCACGACCCCGGAGGCGAGGCGCGCCATGACGTCGCGGAATTCCTGCGCTGGCACGTGCTTCCACAGCCTAACCGCGAAGCTGAGCAGGGGCGACGGTAGAATCGTCGTCGAAATAGCGGCGACGTAGCCAAGTGGCAAGGCAGAGGTCTGCAAAACCTCCATCCCCAGTTCGATTCTGGGCGTCGCCTCCATACTCGACCATCTAAGGAGGAGCCAGCATGGGCTTGGCCCAGATCAAGATGCCCCAGCTCGGTGAATCGGTCACCGAGGGCACGGTCGACAAATGGCTCAAGCACGAGGGCGACTTCGTCAGGCGCGACGAGCCCCTGGTCGAGGTCGTGACGGACAAGGTGAACGCTGAGATCCCCTCCCCGTTTGAAGGCAAGCTGGTGAAGATCGCCGTCACTGAAGGCGAGACGGTGCGGGTCGGCGCGGTCATCGCCCAGATCGAGGTGCCGGGCACGGCTCCGAAGACGACCGAGCCCGGGGTCGCTTCCCCAGAGGTTCCGGCCGTCGCCGCGAGCGGGCCGGCGCCCGGCTCGGTTGGCGTCGAGGCGCCGGCGGCGGCAGCGGATGGCGGCCATGACCGCCCTCGCCTCTCGCCGGCCGTGCGCAAGCTTGCGGCCGAGCACGGCATCGACGCCGCCGCCCTGCGCGGCACCGGGATGGGCGGCCGCATCACTCGCGACGACGTCCTGGCGGCAACGGCCGGGAGCCAGGCAACCGCCGCGCCTCCCACCGCCGCCGCTCCGGCGCAGCCTGCTCCGGGCCCGGTCGCACACCCCGCGCGTGTCGACGGCACTCGAGAGGAGCTCGTCAAGCTCAGCGTCATGCGCCGCTCGATCGCAGAGCACATGGTGAGAAGCCTCGCCACGTCACCTCACGCCTGGACCCTCCAGGAGGTCGATGTGAGCACGCTGGTCCGTTACCGAGAGGTCGAGAAGGAGAGCTTCAAGGCCCGGCACGGCGTGTCGCTCACCTACCTGCCCTTTGTGGTCCAGATCGTTGGTGACGCCATCCAACAGTTCCCCTGGCTCAACTCGACCTGGAGCGATGAGGGCGTGATCCTGAAGCGCTACATCAACATGGGTATCGCGGTCTCGATCCCCGACGGTCTCATCGTGCCGGTGCTGAGAGATGCCGACCAGCGGGGCTTCACCGACCTGGTCAGGTCGCTGAGCGATCTCATCGAGCGGGCGCGCGGCAAGCAGCTCAAGCCGGAGGACGTGCAAGGTGGCACCTTCACGCTGAACAACACCGGCGCGACCGGCTCGATTGCCAGCCAGCCGATCATCAACCAGCCGCAGGCGGCGATCCTGACCACGGAGTCGATCGTCAAGCGCCCGGTGGTCGTCGGCGACGGAATCGCGGTTCGTCACATGATGAACATGTGCCTCAGCTTCGACCATCGAATAATCGACGGCATGATGGCGGGTCAGTTCCTCGGCGCGATCAAAAAGCGACTCGAGGAATGGACTCCCGGTAGCATCCGCTTGTGAGCACAACGGAGCCACTGCGACCGGCATCGATCCCCTCGTGGATCCGCGTGCGGGTCACCGAGGGCGAGAACTTCAAGGACCTCAAGAAGATCGTCCGCGGCAGCCGGCTGCACACGGTGTGCGAGGAGGCGCGCTGTCCCAACATCTTCGATTGCTGGAGCCGCCGCACGGCGACTTTCATGATCCTTGGAGACGTGTGCACTCGCGCGTGCCGATTCTGCGCCGTGACCTCAGGCAGGCCGACCGAGCTCGACCTGGGTGAACCGCTGAGGGTGGCCGAGTCGGTGGCCGAGCTCGGCCTCAAGCACGCCGTCATCACCTCGGTCGACAGAGATGACCTGAAGGACGGGGGCGCGGGCATCTTCGCGCGCACCATTCGGGCCATCCACCGCCGCAGCCCCGGCACGACGATCGAGGTTCTGACGCCGGACTTTCAGGGCGACTTCGAGGCCGTGCGCACCGTGGTCGAGGCCGGGCCGGACATCTTCAATCACAACACCGAGACCGTCCCGCGACTCTATTCACGGATCCGACCCAAGGCGGTTTACGCCAACAGCCTCGCGCTCCTGCGCCACGTCAAGACGCTGGCGCCGCACATGGTGAGCAAATCGGGCCTGATGGTCGGGCTGGGCGAAACCGAAGACGAGCTGCTCGAAGTGTTCCGCAACATGCGGGCCCACGACATCGACGTGCTCACGGTCGGTCAGTACCTGCGACCGTCGAGCAAACATGCCGAGGTCGTCCGCTACTACCGGCCGGAAGAATTCGTGCGCCTGAAAGAGCAGGCGCTCGAAATGGGTTTCGGCCACGTCGAGGCCGGCCCGCTGGTCCGCTCCTCCTACCATGCCGATGAACAAGTCCCAGCGCGTAAGAACCTGCTGGCTGGGTAGAACCCCGTACCGGGAGGCGTGGGACGTCCAGGCGGAGCTCGTTGCCGCCCGGCGCGACGGCCGCGCTCCCGACACCCTGCTGCTGCTGGAGCACCCGCACGTCTTCACCATGGGCAAGGCCGCCAGCGCTGATCACCTGCTGTGGGATGAGGGCGAGCGGACCAAGCGACAGGTGGACGTCATCTGGTCGGACCGCGGTGGCGAGGCCACCTATCACGGTCCCGGCCAGCTGGTGGGATATCCCATCCTCGACCTGACCCATTTCGGCATGACCATCCCGATGTATCTCGAAAAGCTCGAACGCTCGCTCATCGACTACCTGGACGAGCTGGGCATCGAATCGCAACCCGGCGAACCGGGCCTGACCGGCGTGTGGTCAAAAGGCGAGAAGGTGGCGGCCATCGGCGTCAAGCTGAACCGTTCCATCGTCAGCCACGGCTTCGCACTCAACCTCACGACCGACCTGACGTACTTCGACGGGATCATTCCCTGCGGACACGTCGAGAAACGCCCGACGTCGGTGGAAGCGATCAGCGGGCGGCGCATCGACCCCGAGACCGCGGCGCGGGACTACACCAGGCACTTTGAACGTGTCTTCGGGGCAGAGGCGGAGTGGAGCGCCGGCCAGGAGGTTCTGGCAGCCCTCGCGTAGTCCCCCAGGGAGCCGAAGGACTCAACACCTATAATCCCCTCGGGCCGACGAAGGCGCACTACCCATGCTGGCGCTAGCTGCCTTTCTTTCCGACAACCTGCCCGGCTGGCTGCAAGAGCCTGAATGGTTGGAGCCCCTGACCCATGCGTTGCGGGTCTTCGTCATGCAGCACCAGATGGGCGGCCTCTTCTTCGTCATCTTCAGTGAGGAGATCGGCGTGCCGCTCCCCGCGCCCGGCGACGCCGCCATCGCGTACGGGGGCTACCTGACGACCACCGGCGCCATCTCCTATCCGATGGCCTATCTGGCGGTCATCTGCGCCGCGGTCCTGGGCAGCACATGCAACCTGACCATCAGCCGCCGGTACGGCCGCCCGTTCATTCAGCGATTCGGCCGGTACATCGGGGTGACGGACGAAAAACTCGCGCTGGCGGAGCGCACGTTCAGGCGTTGGGGCCCCTGGACGATCATCATCGGGCGCCACATCCCAGGCATGCGGATCGTTTTGTCGGCCCTGTCTGGAATACTCGGGGTCCCGTACAAGGTTTTCGTACCGTGCGTACTCATATCCGCGTCGATCTGGGCCGCGATCTTCCTCGAGCTGGGACGGCGGCTGGGGCCCCGCGTCCGGGAGCTTTTTCACCTTTTCCCGGCTCATCTGATCCCCTGGCTGGCGCTGGGTTTGATTCTTCTCACCATCGGGTATCTGGCATATGAACATGGATTCAAACCGCAAAGACCTCGACAGCCCGTCGAACAGCAGCACTGAACTCGTCTGCCTGGACAGCGTCTCGCTGGACGAAGACGACGAGATCCTCCCCGACTTCGAGGCTGAGGTTGACGGACGGCGCGTCTGGGTGACCGCGGTACTCGAGCGAACCGCCGTGGTCGAACCCGCTCCGGGCGAGCCCAAGGTCTTGGTCAACCGCCGGCGCCTGATGGTCGACCCAAGCCAACTTCGCGTCCGCCACCTGGCGAGCAAGGAAGCGGCGCGCCGAGGGCGTGAGGCCGCTCGCCAGCTGCGGATGCAGGAACACAGCTCGGCGGCCTAGAGCGTGAGCTTCAGGTCTGCTGAGAGCCTTCTGGTAAAATCTGCTGCTGTCGAATAGAATCGGCGCTTTAATTCTGCGGCGGACGACCGCCGCCTAGCCCGAGGAAGCCACCACATGAGCAAGATCGTTGATCTCGTTTCGCTGGCCAGCATCGTCCCTCCACCCAACCAAGAGATCAGCGGTGGCTTTAATGCGATCGTCGATGGCAAGGAGGTGCGCGTGCGCGCCGTGCTGGAGAGGACGGTTGTGATCGAGCACCACGAGGGCGGCGAGCGAAGCGTCGTGCGGAAGGACAACTGCATGGTCAAGCCCACGGCGGTGGAGTTCGTACCCGGGAACCCGAACAACGGCGTCGGGCCGCGGCAGTGGCGCCGGCTGCCGGGCAAGCCCCCCGCGACCCCCAGGGTCGGCCCCTAACCCCGACCGAGCCGGGCCGCCCACACCTGGGGAGGGCCCTCCCTCCTCCAGGCCGGCCCTCCCCCACCGGCACACCGCCGCTCACCTTAGAGTTCAAAAAACCGGCGCACAACCCTGCCTGTAAACGACACGCCACCCGCGGGGTGAACCGACAGCAATGAAAATGGGGCTTGGTGGGAACGGCCCGACTTTCTTTGGTGCGAGGGAGCTCGTTGTTAACGTGGGCTGGCCGGTCGTCAGGCA